>CANETI010000042.1 GCA_947440715.1 Planctomycetota bacterium
ACCGGCTTGTTGTGCGACGAAGGCGGGGATCATTGCTTGGGAACCATGGCCGTAGCGCTGTTGAAAGATGACCAGCGATATCAAGCCATGCGTAAAGCAGCCCGCGCCCGCGCCGTGCTCTTTGCTCCCTCACCCATTGTCGATGTCTATGAGCGCGCATTGTTGGCATTAGTCGACAATAAGTGATAATAAAACAGGATAAAAGTGATCGTTTACGGTTTTTCGTTTGAGTTAAACCGACTAATCAAGGATCAGCGAAGTGGGTTTTGACTCAAAGCGATTTGTACCATCATGCTCCGCGCCATCGTTGGTTCATTTGAAGTAAGGAAAAAATCGTATGTCGATGTTTCATCAGCTGCTCATTAGTTGTTTATTATTGGCGTTCATGCCATTCGTCAGTGCAGCCGACAAAAAAAAGGTAGAACCACCACCGCCAGATTTGGAAGGCCGTATTTATTCGGTAACCTATCCCACCGAGGACAAAAAACCGAAGGATAAAATATCGTTTGCGGACGGTAAAATTACCATCGACACACTCAAAGACATCGTGTTCACCTATAAAGCAAAAGTAAAAGCTAACAGTAAAGGCGTGGTTAGCGAAACCACCTTTAGTGCAACGACGAAAACGGCAGCAGGCATCGTGTACGAAGTGACGGGCTCGGTGATGATCAACGGCGAAGTGCGCGGCAGCATTACCCGTCGTGAAATGGATATGGATGCGACCGCGCGAAACTTCAATGGCAAACAATCGGGCGGCAAAAAATAAGCAGGAATAGCTTAAGCCGGAATAATTATTGCTTAGCAGGCAATTTCATTTCCCGACAAACGCTGCTCAATTCAATAATGTTACGGTGTAATTAATACCACGCGATGCAGCCCTGAGCCAAGTAATGGGCTGATGTCAGTTGTCCCGCGTATCCAGCCGAACCAGACGCCATTTATAATGAGCGCCGTCCAGGTATCAGTCATTATATTTGCATCGGGTTGGTTATTTTGCGCGCGCCACGACCAGCGCACACGCTCATCGACCACGGTCCAATCCCACTCGTTCCATCGTTGCAACAATAGCGCACACCGTTGTTGTTCATCGGCGGTAACTGTTTTTGGCGGAGTGATTTGCGGGTGTAGACCAGCGATCCAAGCAATAATAGTGGGATCACTATCGCGACCAATGGCGGTGGTATCTCCCGTTTGAGCACGCGTGACCATGGTCAATCGATCGGCCCACCGCTTTGCCCAGGCGCGATGTAATTCGCTGCGAAGTAAAAATGACAGCGCTTCGTGCATTGGTGGAGAAATAATATCAAATGATTGCGCCCATGGTGCATACAATGGACCATCAGCGGCGATTAAGGCACTGAGATCTGCCGGAATGGGCATCCCTGCGCTTAATAAGTCTTCAGATAATTGTCGTCGCGCTTCTGCGCCAGCCGGTAGCTGGAATTGAAATTGATCAGCATCATATAATTGAGTGGCAATGGGACTTAACCAAACCGACAGCAATGAGGGTGGCCCTAAATGTTTTCGCAGCGCAAGCCATTGATTGACCGAACTATGCGTGGCAACCCAACGTTCACCCGAACGTACTAAGGCAGGTTTCGCTGCCGCAAGTTGCTGATTGAGTAATTCGGTCCCAAGAACGTGTTCGCTTAGTGCGAAAAACCACGGCTCTTGTGCGCGATCTTGTTGCAATAACGACAAAATAATAGCGCGAGCATCTTCTGGCGGTAAAGCTGCCTGTCCGTAACCAGCGACTAAACGTAACGCGGTTTGTTGAATGTCGGGCAACGTCGGCGCCCAGTGCAAAGCGCGGCTTATGGCAGAACGCATCAGGTCCTGATCGCCACGCTCAGCTGCCAACAGCGCGCGTTCCATCCAGGCCGCTGCGTCACCTGGGGCCAACGTCGCAGAACGTTGCAACAATACCTCGGCATCAGCAGGTCGTTGTTCGTTGCGCGCTAACCATGCTTGTACGTTACTGATACGAATACTGTTGCTGGGCGCTGTTCGCAGGGCATCAATCGCCGTCCCACTGGTGATCGGTAAATTAGCCTTTGCCCGCGCTATGATTTGTCGTTCCGCATCTCTCGCCGCTACATTGCTACTTTCATAATGCCATGTGGGCCATGCTCCGCAGAGCAGCGTCACGGCCAATAATAAACACGCGAAACGTAACCACCGACTCGATTGCGGTTTTTGCAGCTGCGTTTCGCCACCAGCCAGCATCAGCACCACCAGTAATAAAAATCCCGTGCCAGCAACAGCGGGACTATGCCAAACGAAATCGCCACACGCATGAATGCATAATGCCAACAGACCAAGCGCGGCACCACGGCGCAGACATCGTTGTTGGTTATCAATGGTAGTCTTTCGCCAGGCAATAAATAACAGACTCAGCAGTACGCCACCAAGCACGATCATGCCGACCCAACCATATTCCAACCACCATTCTAAAGGATCATTATGTAAATTATTGACGATGACATCGGTGAACGTGGTGTCAGCAGAACGACGATACGCGACAATCACCGTGCCGGCACCACTGCCCAACGCCCCGGCGTCCATAATGGTTGGCCACGCATAATTCCAAATAGTGACGCGGCCGCTCAGAGTGATACCTTCTTCACCACGTAATTTTTCGAACCGAGAAACGACGTCGTGGATACCGATGAGCCATAACCAACCGGCCACGCCGGCGAATAATCCCAATCCCCAACGTAATCGTCCGCGCTGTGGCAATAGCGTAAAAACTAACGGTAAGCAAATACAGCCTGCGACCAAAATGCCGCCGCGCGAAGCGCTGAGTAATATTGCCAGGGCGATGACCGCGACGCTCCCCCAACGTAGGAGCAATGGCTTTTGCCGCTCGCGATGTGCCATCAACAGGGCGAGCGGCAAAATTGCCGTCCAAAATGCGGCGGCATGATTGGGATAAATAAATGGGCCGCGAACGCGTGAGGCTGAATGAACACTTGGCCAATCGCTGCCGGTCAGCACCAAAAGAAATCCGAATATGGCGGTTGCGGTAGCTACAATAATCAGCCCCTGGACCAACTGAGACAAACGTTCACCCCGCCAAAGCAGCGTCGCCGCAACACATAACCCACATAAAATCAGTGTCCAATAAAGCGCATCGCCAGTAGCACGAGGATCAAGACTCCATTGGAAAGCCGTGCTCTGCAATATAATTAAATCATCAGTAAGCCACGGATGATGCCATCCAAAGGGAATGATCTGCACCAATGGCAACGCGATGAGCGGGACAAAAAGGACCACGAGCCATGTAATAGGCGGCAAGCGCATCTGTGATTTCATGCCGATGGCAAGCAAGGTCAGAACAATGACGAGACCGAGTCCAAAATAGGTGCGTATTTGATCGCCCACACCTCCATAGGCCAATAACAAGCCGACGCAGGCAATGGCTAATAAAACGCGCGCGGCTGTGGTCATAGACAATTCGTCAAGTTACGCGCACTTAAAAACATGTTGAGCGCTATGACCATTAAGCCGGTTTATCGGTGACGGACTTCGCTTCCGGACGTTGTCCATACTGGTAGCCGTATTGGTAACGGTATCCATAGCTACTAGAATCGAGTTGTTCCGCATTAAATACGAGTCCCAATACTTTACTCTGTAAGGGCAATAAGCGGCTGATGACGTGACGTAACGTCGATTTCATCGTCACGCGATCACGAGCAACCAAGATGACACCATCGGCTAATTCGATGACGCTCAGTGCGTCGCTAACGAGTCCTAGCGGTGGACTATCAATTACCACGTAATCGTAAATTGTTCGCCAGTTATCAATGGCCGTACGAAGTGCACCGCTGTGCAGTAATTCCGATGGATTTGGCGGACGCACTCCGACGGGTAAAAAATCTAAACGAGCAAAATTAGTTGGTAACGGAGCAATATCGGATTCGCCTGCTAACAAGTAACTTAGTCCACGTTCGCGTTCATCACCTAATTGTTTCTGCAACGTTGGTTTGCGTAAATCGGCGTCGATTAATAACACGCGTGAACCAGCCGCTGCCAGAGCAATGCTCAACCGAGTACAGACGGTACTTTTGCCTTCGCCAGGGCCGCTACTGCTGATGACCATGACGCGCGAGGTATTTTCTCCACGGCGAATCAGTCGTAATGCGGCACGTAATGCGCGATAAGCCTCCGCAAGTGGTGGTGGATTGTCTGGATCGCCACCTTTCCCTAAGGGCAATAACCCAGGAATAAAAGGCAATTGTCCAAGCAGCGTAAGTCCGGTTAATTCCTGTGTCGCACTGGCGCCACGTACACGTCGATCCAGCGCTTCGGCTCCCAGCGCAGCTAACACGGCAGCAATTAAACCCGCCGCTAAAGCGCCCGCGGCAAATAATGTTTTACGAATATTAACTGGCTTGCTATCGCTTTTAGGTGGATCGATGACCATGACTTGCCGTGCATCTAATCGACTGGCGACTTCTTCCTCGCCCATACGGGTGAGTAAACGATTGAACATATCTTCACGTGACAGGGTTTCGGAATTGAGCGCCTGCAGATTGGCCAAGTTGGTGCGGTAGATATTTAGCTCGCGCTCAGCCTCCATCGTACGTTTCTGTAATTCGAGATATTGTAACTGTAATTTTTGATTTTGCGCATGCATGGTTGATTGCGCGAGGGCGACAGCTTCCATCAGTCGCTCGCGCTTGGCCTCGCTTAATTGTTGCGCTTCTAACATGCGCGGATGTTTGTTGCCATATTTTTGCCCTAAACTTTGTGCCATATCTTGCGCGGTGTACCATTGTTTTTGCGCTTCGGTGACCACGGGATGTCGCCCAACCGAATCAATCCGTAAATAGCCCAATAGGCGTTCATGAGCATCGGTGATCAGAGCCGCGTTGGTGAATTGCTGCAATATTGCCGTCGCTTCAGCCAGCTGTTGATCCAATAAAGTACGTTCTTTGTTGAGTAAATCTAAACGTTGCGATACGGGACTGGAATCAACGGATGTGCTAACAATTGCTTTTGCAATACGAAAATCTTGTTCGCGTTTACGTGATTCGTCTAAGCGTTCTCGCGCAGACGAAACAGAATTAGACAGGAACTTAAGGGCGTCACCGGCCTTTTCTTGCTTTTGTGCAGCTTGATTGGCGGCATAGGCCGCAAGTAGTGCCTCTAATGAGCGTTGAGCACGATCAGGAGATTCGTCACTCAGCGAGACTGTGATAGTCCAGCTATCACGTTTGGTGGCGACCTTCATTCGCGCACGCAAAACTTTAACCGCATCATTTCCGGCTTGTGCGTAGGCAGGTGTTTGCAGCAAATCCGAAGTCTTCAGCGTTTGCTCCAGTACCGGTGTCGCCAACAACATGTCGCGATGGGTATTGAGAAACCCGTATTCGATCGAGCCGCTGGTCGGATCGTATTGAAAGTCGACGGCCTTGCGCCCGCGATCAACCGCCAAAGTCGCGGCGGCTTCGTACATGGGCGTCATGCGGAAAGTGTAGAGCACAACCGTGGTGGCGGTGATCAACCCAATGCTCAGGGCTAACCACCGCCGTCGCCAACAGACCATGAGCAGGTCGCTTAGCGTTAATGGTTTATCGTCGTTGTGTAGGTCGTTCATGGCAGGCGGCGCATTTAGCCACCTGGGAGACAGAAAGCCAATAGCGAGCAGAATAGGAACCTGATCCGTTAAATTTAGATGTCACCCACGCTTGCGTCATGAGCTTATAAGACATAGACGATTTGAACGTTTCGCGAAGAAGGACTCCCCTTTTAGTCACGTGGCAGCATTTCGATCAGTATTCATCACCACCATCATGTCTAACAACCGGTTGCACCAAGGCATGGGTGAAGCTACAAAGTCGCCCACGATCCCCCCGTTTATTGAGGAGTCTGCTCATGCGTATGGTACGTATTGCTATCGGTGCTGCTTTATTGACCTGCAGTTTAAGCTTAGGTGGTAGTTTATTGGCAAGCGACATTACCCTCGCGCAAGCCCAGCTTTTGGTCAGTACAGCACAAAGTGCGGAGACTGATAAAGAAGTGAAAATAACGCTAAGAGTCGGTGAAAAGGACGTGGTCTTTACCGTCAAACGAGACGCAATAGGCGGCGTCATCGCGCGGCCAGAGCCCGGACCTGACAGCAAGGACGTCACCATTACTCAAGTGTATATTAAGATGTCCATTAACTCAGCTGGCACCGCTTGGGAGCCAAAGTCGATGGTCGTGATTAATAACAATAGCACCATCAATGGCTATGAAGTGAGGCTCAACAGCGATGGCACATTAATGAATTTCACTTCCAAATCTGCGGGTGTAAGTGGCAATGGACAGGGAACCGTTGTGGTTGGTGGCATCAGTGGTGTTAATGATAGCAATAACGCTAATAACACGCCTGGGAATCGTACGACCAATACTATTAATGGCACGACCTGGAGTTATCCAGCAACACTGACGTGGACCATTGGTTCAATGACGGGTCCGGCCGGTACTTCTAGCGTCGCAATAAGCCCCGCCACGAACTAAACAAGGCTTACTAAACGAATCGGTTAATTCGAACAATTTGTTATGCGTGATGGGATCGGTGCCATGTATGTCGGGATGTAAACGAAAATCGTCCTCAGTTTATTGTTTTATAAGATCGCCAACGCTAGCGTGGCGTTGGTGGTTAGTCTTGGCGTTATTTTGGACGTTTGGGATTTTTCATACCCCTGTAATAATAGCTGGTGACGCGTCAATTCCTGTGGCAACCGCTCCCAATTTGTCGGTTCCAATCATTACCCCATCGCGTGATTACACATTGTATCCCGGTGATTTAGTGAAAATCGAAGTCTTCGATCACATTGATTTAACCACCACGTTGCGAATCCCAGCTAATGGCAATGTGCCGTTTCCACTCATCGGAGATGTGCAAAACGTGGTTGGCAGGTCCATCAGTCAATTCACCAGTGAAATTGCCAAACGATTATTGGATGGCTATATTCGTCAGGCCGTCATCACCGCCACGGTCATTGAATTTAGCCCACGCTTTGTTTACGTCATGGGTAATGTGGCCAAGCCCATGGGCGTGCCGCTTAATCCATTTCTGCAACTCACCGCCATGCAAGCCATCGGCGAGGCCGGAGGCTTTTTAGAGGATGCCAATCGCGCTGGTGCCCAAGTTATTCGCGATGACCCGGCTCAACCTGGGGCAAAAATTGGCCTTGCTGTTCCCGGCAGCGATAAAGCCGACTCGTTGGTCAGTGACGTCGAACTCAAACCCAATGATATCATCATCGTTCCGCGCTTAGACCGCGTCTACATTATCGGCCAAGTTGGGAAACCAGGTGCTGTGAATTTACCCTCACAAGAAGTCCTGACCGTCTCCAAAGCCGTGAGTTTAGCCGGGGGGTTCAGTCAATACGCCAAGCAAAGCGACGTGCAACTAATGCGCGCTGGCAAACGTGTGCAGGTCGTCAACGTGCGCGGCATATTGACGGGCGACACTACCGTCGCCGATCCTGTACTGGAACCAGGCGATACCGTGTTTGTGCCAGAGAGCCGTTTCTAGACGGAGCAGACCAACATTTAGGTTAGGCGCAGTAAACGCACAAAACCCGAGACGTGCGACACAAAAAATGCAACAATTATTATTCATCTGTGCTCAAGCACCATGAGCACAGTTTTTTTTAGTGCACCCTAGCCAAGCTCCAACAGCTTGATAAGCATGTCGCCCTTCTAGGACACCCAGGTGAAGCGCGCGAAGCGCGTCTAATGATCAGTATGAGTACGACAGCAGTTGAAAATTATCGGCAATAAAGGTTTTGAGCGAGTACGTGACCATGAATGCCATAACCCCGAAACCATCATTACTTCCGTCCTTCAGCGATCTGCAGCCGAAGGACGGCGAGATGTCGATTTTTGACATGTTTTTCCTCTTGGTTCGTCATTGAAATAAGATGACTGTTTTAGTAACCGGCGCAGCCGGATTTATTGGTTCGCACGTTTGCCAGCGTTTATTACGTGATGGGCAGCAAGTCCTTGGCATTGATAATATGAATGCCTATTACGATCCGGCGCTGAAGCAGGCACGGCTCACGCGTTTACAGGCACAATCAGGTTTTACTTTTTACAAAATTGATATCGCTGATCGCACGGCGATGGAAAAGCTCTTTGCCGAGCAGAAACCAACCCGCGTGGTGAATTTGGCGGCTCAGGCCGGCGTGCGTTATAGCCTAGAAAATCCCCATGCCTACGCCGAAGCTAATCTGATTGGATTTCTCAATATTTTAGAAGGCTGTCGTCATCATCAGGTGAAACATTTAGCCTACGCCAGCACCAGTTCGGTCTACGGCCTTAATACGACCATGCCGTTCAGCGAACACCGTCACGCGGATCATCCGATGACCTTTTACGCCGCGACCAAGCGCGCGAATGAATTAATGGCGCACAGTTATAGCCACTTATTTAATTTACCGACCACTGGCCTGCGCTTTTTCACCGTCTACGGCCCTTGGGGGCGCCCCGACATGGCGCTATTTAAATTTGCTAAAGCGATCATCGCCAATGAACCAATCGATGTTTTTAATCACGGCAAAATGGTCCGCGATTTCACCTACGTCGACGACATCGTCGAAGGCATTGTGCGCATCCTCGATAAACCAGCCTGCGCCGATCCAGCGTGGTCAGCAGCCGAACCCGATCCCGCATCCAGCTCCGCCCCGTGGCGAGTCTACAACATTGGTAATAATAAGCCCGTCCAATTGATGGACTATATCCGCGCAGTAGAAAAAGCCCTCGGCCAAAGCGCGAAAATAAACTTCCTGCCGATGCAACCCGGCGACGTCCCCGCTACTCAAGCCGACGTTACCGCCCTAGCCGCGACCACGGGATTTACCCCGCAAGTAACCGTCGACGATGGGGTTGCTCGTTTCATCGCTTGGTACCGTGAATACCACCGTGCATAGCTTGGCGGATTGCAGAATTAATGTCCTTTAAATTGTCGTTTTTAATTGCATATTAGCTCATGCGATCCCAAGCCATAATCGAATTATGTCGGAAGTGGAATCAGGCAGAGGTCCACTATCTTATTGTTGGTGGCTTGGCAGTCGTCGCCCATGGATATCTACGAGCTACTCATGATATCGATTTGGTATTAGACTTTGCACCCGAGCCTATGTTGCGTGCTATGAATGTTCTCGAACAGATGGGATTTACTCCTCGTTTACCAGTTTCTATGAAGTCATTTGCTGATCCGGTTATCCGCGACCAATGGATTCGTGAAAAAGACATAACGGTGTTCACCGTGTGGCGCGATGCCTTGCCCATTCCAGATGAAGTAGATATTTTCGTTTCACATCCTTTTGATTTTACAGAAGCATGGCAGAACGCCCATCGACAGTCAGCTCCCGATGGGACAGTCTTTACGTTTGTTGATCGTCAACGTTTGATTGCCATGAAGCGCACAGCCGGCCGTCCGAAAGATCTCTTGGACATTAGCGAATTAGAGAGATTACCATGACCGGTGCCTATTGGCGGCAACATGAAAACGAACAGCGACAACGCGAGGCATCATTAACCCTGGGCCAAAAATTATCCTGGCTCGATGATGCGATAGAAACCGCGATCATGTTAGGTTGGCAAGTACCAAATCGCGAAACCAAAGTGGACATGGACGATCAGCGCCAACGGCGCGCCCCATACCAGCCTAGGGCAACGCCCTAGGTGAGTGTCCGAAAAAGAACAAAGGGCTGTAAGCCCGCCCTAAAATCAAATCAATCTCCCCCTGGGAACGCCAGGCACCAGTCTGGCTCTTTCATCCCCCGGGCTCGCCACTCTCCGAAGTGGCACTTTCTCCGTCGCCTCTGTGCCGCCAGCCATCAACCCAGTCGTTGCACGTCAGCAAAATTCAGCAAACTCCCTCAATCGCAGGAGCCCCAGCCATGGTAGCATTCGATCTGACGACGGTGGTTCACGACGGCATCATCCACGTTGACCCAGCTCTCAATGGTCGGCAAGTCCGTGTCGTGGTTCTGACAGATGACGTTCCGGCGACCGTGGATGCTCGCCGCGCGGCGCTGGAACGCATGTTCGCAAACCGTTCACGGGTGGACTCATTTATTCCGCTAACGCGTGATGAAGCCAATCATCGGCCATGAGCAAAAAGATTTTTGTCGATTCGAATATTTGGCTTTATCAACTGCTGCAAACACCAGGCGAGACAAAAGTGGCTCGATATCAGCCACCCATCAACGTTGCATCTTCCCCGAAACAACCCGTCCGTTCAAATCCCAACGGCATTCCATGACCTCCGTCACCTTACCACCCGGCCTCACTCGCCTACTCTGGGAATATTCCGCAGAGACGGCGGTAAATATTCCCGACGAAATTATTTTTGCCAAAGTCATGGAACGCGGCTCACTCGAAGAAGGCCGCTGGCTGGTTGGAGCATTCTCCAACGAACAACTAAAAGCATGGTTTGATCGCCACGCTGAGCGCCACCTGTCACCACGCTCGCTTAGGCTGTGGGCGTGTTTGTTGGAATGCTCGATACCAACAAATAGACAGCCACAAATACCCTGGATCCATTCGTGACCGCGCCACCAGGCCCTTGGCATTGGGAGTGTTTAGACCCAGTACAGCGAGAAGCAGCAACGGCGCTCTCTAGCGCATTAAACTCTCGTGGTGCATTCCTTGCTGGCGGTAGCGCTCTCGCATTGCGCTTTGGTCATCGTCGTTCTCGTGATTTGGATTGGTTCACCACGCAGGCTTTCAACAGTTTGATATTGGCCGAAGAACTCGCGGTTAATTTACCGCTCACGAACGTTCGTACGGAACCCAACACTCTTCATGCTGAACTCAACGGCGTGCCAATCAGCATCATTCGTTTCGGCTATCGCGTTGATCCACCCGATGATACCGGAATCGCCCCCATAGCGGCTGTACGCACATCGTCCTGCATGAAGTTGCTAGCTATTGTGAATCGCGGCTACAAGCGTGATTTCATAGATCTTGCTTGCTTATTACGTCATGGATCAGGTTTGCCCACGTTGATGATGTGGGCCCAGGCAGACTTACCTGCGCTTAGTCGCGAAACCATGCTGCGCGCTCTCACTTGGTTTGACGACGCAGATAGCCAACCGATGCCAGCCTGTGTTCCTGGTTGGGATTGGGAGCAAGTGAAAAATGAAATCAGAACGGCAGTGCGCAACGCCGCATTAAAATGAGCATTGCTTCCATCTCACGCGCCGACTCATCCACACTCGCCGCCTAAAATCAAATCAATAATCCCCCGGGCCCGCCACTCTCCGCAGTGGCTCT
>CANETI010000043.1 GCA_947440715.1 Planctomycetota bacterium
CATGACGCCGGCACCGGCGATGGCTAAAGCAAAAATTAAAGCCAGGCCATTAAAGAGATCAAAGCGGTTCACGTGGTTTCCTCCGTCAAACGGAAGGTTGAGCCGTGACGCACCACGCCGAAGGCCGTGGTAATGTGCGTGTTACTCAAGACGTGGTTGGCAGTGCCTTCACACAGGACGATGCCGTTATGCAGTAACACGGTGTGATCAGCGACATATTCGACTTGGTCGAAGTGATGCAGGGCAATAAGAATCGTATGACCGCTGTGAGCGAGCCGCTTGAGTAGTTTAAGTAGTATAAGCGAATGTCCTATATCGAGCGATGACGTTGGTTCATCAAGCAGTAAGGTGCGTGCGCCGCCAACCAGTGCGCGGGCCACTAAAACGCGCTGACTTTCACCGGCAGATAATTCATTGAAGGGACGTTGCGCGAGGTGTTCTGCATCGACCATGGCTAAGGCATCGCGTACGGCAGCGCGGTGGCTATTTGGTCCAAACCAGGATCCGCCATGGGCATAGCACCCCATCGCCACGACTTGGCTTACCGGCATCGGCGCAAATAAACGAGTGCGTTGCGGAACATAACCAAACGTTTGCGCACGCCGCAAGCGCTCCATGGTTAATACGTCGGCTCCGTGTAAACGTAACCGCCCAGACGTTATGGGTAATAGCCCTAAAATAGTGGAAATAATACTGGATTTTCCCGCACCATTGGGACCGATCAGGGCCGTAATCGCGCCACCGGGAGCTTGAATACCCACATTCGTTAATACTAATTTATTATTTCGCCGTGCGGATATTCCTTCCAGGCATAAACCATCATTCGTCGATGGTGCTTCCGCTTCCGCTGTCGTTTCCGATAAGGGATTCGTGGTCAATTTGTCGCTGTCGGTCATACCAATTCCCGTCGTGACCGAATTAACACCACAATAAATAATGGTGCTCCAATCATTCCGGTCACCACGCCAATCGGTAATTCGCCGGTTGGTGGTAAGACGCGGGCCAAGATATCGCAGCCGACTAAAAATGCTGCGCCTGCAATTGCGGATACCGGTATTAATTGCCGATGGCCGACCCCGACACAACTGCGCATGACATGTGGTACGATTAAACCAATAAACGCAGCCGAACCGCCCAGGGCAACTGCCGCTGCGGTTAAGGTCGCTGTCCAAATCAGCACCCAACGTCGGACTTGCGTGACATCAACTCCCAGAGCGGCAGCTTCGACTTCTCCTGATAACAAGACGTCCAACGGACGGCTCCAACACCATGCCGCAATTCCACCAATCAGCACTAAGGGCGCACCTAACGCCAGATGAATTGGACCGGTGCCATCGACACCGCCGAGCGAAAATCCTTGTAAAGCGCGAACTAATTCCCATTGGTCGCGAAAGAAACTGGTCACAAATGTCCCTACGCTGCTACCGAGGGCTGCTAATAAAAAGCCGACAATTAATACGGTAGTTAAACCGGCTGCGCGTTCAGCCAACCATAATAACACCAGTAAGGCAAATCCCGCACCTAATAAACAACCGATGGGTAATAATAATTCAGCCGGAATAAAAACCGGAATTGTTGCACCGGCAAAGACGTGCAGTAATAATGCCGATTGTCCACCAACGACGGCAAAAGCAGTGGTTCCTAAAACGTCGGGACTGGCCAATGGATTGCGAAATAAGCCCTGCATTAAAACGCCACCCATGGCCAGTGCCGCGCCAGCTAAAGCGGCAGCACTTAAACGCCAAGCGCGCAAATAATAAAACGTTTCTCCCTCGGCGCTCTGCAAATCACCGTGGCCAGTGTTGAGCGCAATGATGCTCAACACCGCCAAGGCAACGACACCACCTATAAGCGTCAGGGTAAAGCGCACGATCAGATTCTGGAGGAAATGATCATTCCCGCTAGTAGCGGGTTAGAACGTCGCTCGAACGCCGCCGTAGATGGCGCGACGTGCGGTGGAGTAAGCCGGGTAAATCTCATAGTCTTCGTCGGTGAGATTTTCAAGGCGGGTATAAATGTCCCAATGCTTATTAAGGGCGTAACCAGCAGACGCACTGACCAGTGTATAAGGAGCTAACGTTTGTCCGCCGGATTCGCGTGACCAGATTCGCTCAACCGCGAGTCTCAGCCAGGCATCAAATTGTCGGACCGTCCCGTCCAGCATCATTTTATGGTCAGGTAATTGATCCAGGCGTTTTCCACTGCCATTGTCACTATCTTGCCAGGTATAAGTGGCACCGGTTGATAAGAATGCTTGCTCAAAGCGCAGAGCGTTTTCTAGACCGTAAATCTCTGAATTACTTGGTAAGTTGATTGAGCGATACGGAAATGTCGATTCAAAAGAAATCGCATCATCATAGCGCGTTAAAAATGCCGTATTAGTTAACGATAAACCCGATTCATTTAGCCAAATAGTTTGTCCAAGGTCGGCACTCAAGGATGTTTGCGGAGTTAGCGTATCGTTGCCGGAACCGGGATTATATAATTCATATAAAGTAGGAGCGCGAAAACCACTGCCGGCAGAAGTAAAAACTTTATATTGTTGTTCAAACCAAAAAGTTGCTGCGCCTAATCGCCAGGTATTTGCACCGCCTTCGCGGCTGTGTTCATCATGGCGACCAGTGGCTGACAAAGTAATCCACGGTAAATCATAAGCGACAGATAGCCACGTGCCGATTAAACGCGCGCCACGATCAATCGT
This sequence comes from Planctomycetota bacterium, assembly GCA_947440715.1. Lineage (GTDB taxonomy): Bacteria > Planctomycetota > UBA11346 > UBA11346 > UBA11346 > BOG-1363. The sequence goes on from CANETI010000043.1 coordinate 2,702, forward strand.
CGTTGTATTAGCGGCATTTACGATATCCGCATGTTGCCATAAACCATCAACACCTAGCGTTGTTGTCAAAACTTCGATAAACTTAGCGTTCGCCTGCAATGATCCGTACGTGTCGTCTGCGTCAAATGATCGCGTGTAAGTAGTTTCCTCGGGATAACGTCGTTCTGTTTGTGTGTAGGCGAGATCACTTACTAAATGAATGTCTTTTGTAAGATTCAATTTCCCACCACCCGCTAAGCGCCTGCTGGCATAAGTTTGATAGGCACGCGTATCATTTGGATTGAGATTGAATGTTGGTGCGGGATAATCGTTATCAAATTCTGAGCGGGCATTATTGAGCGTTCCAGCAAGATAAACTTTGCCAATATCACCGAACGCTTCAATGCGAGCCGTTCCGCCGTAGCGGTAAAAACCGTCGTCCTCATAACCACGAGGATTGCCATTGTCACCAGCGCGCGCAGCGGTGCTATATCCATCACTATCAATTCCGCCAAGATTTACGGCATAACCAAGGTTTTCGCTAATGGGTCCAGTTGCCTGTCCTCCACCAGCAATCGTATGATTACTTCCATAATCTAATTGTCCGCTGGCGTGATGTTGACTGGTTGGTCGCACACTAACTAAATTTACGACGCCACCATTGGCTCCTGAACCGTATAAACCACTTTGTGCGCCACGAACAACTTCGACTTGAGTTATGCCGGATTGGTCAAGGAATTCGACCGGTATTTCATTGGAAATTGATGTAGCATCAGTGATCGGAATTCCATCACGCATGAATCGCGTTTCGCCTGCTTTAGCGCCGCGTATACGAACTTGAGTGCCTGCATTCAATCCGCCACCACTGACATTGACATCAAGTCCAGGAAGTCCACGCAGCCAATCGTGGACAAATGGTTGATAGCCGCGTTCGCGAATATCTGTAGGTGTGATAATATCTGTGCTAGGTACGGTTCGGTTTAATACGGTGCCGCGCCTCTCCGCAGCAACGACCAACGTATCTTCGGTGATTAATGTTTTATCCTTATCCACCATCGGCGCGGTATTTTCCGCCGCGTGTGCGATAGGAACAGCCATTAAAGCAAGGGTGAGAGAACAAAATGGTAAACGACGCATCGGGCACTCCACGGCCACGGGTAAATAGTCGTCAGGCGACGTGCCTGATAGACCACTTGCGTTGTTTCACGACCTGGAAAGGGAGACCGAAAACCGAACGCGGCGTGCGCGATTGGTCATTGGTTGAACCCCTTTCCACGAGGGTTGCACCGCAAGGCCTAGGCAGGTCTCCTGACTTCCGGATCGGCCCACAACAGCGCCTTCCCGCGTAAAACGCAGTGGTTTCGCTGATGCAGTCCCCGGTTACAGTGGCGGGTCCGTGCCGGATTTGCGATTGCGTCTAAACGCAACTAAGCGCACCGGCTTCCCTTTTCACCAACGCAGATCTGCGTTGGCACCTAGGCGGGCGGAGGTTTAAGAAGGCGCGCGGGTTGGGCAAGGGGGAGTATTTTGACTGGTCCGATGTGCGATGTTATAGAATTAATTTTAGTAAGGGGGTCGCATAAATTGTGCTCAGCATGGCATTATCCCGAACGCTTATCACGGCGTGCAATGCGAAGGCATTACCGTCTGAAGCCGCACGGAGCGAGCGAAATTTGCGCCAATGTAAGGCAAGCAGATCATTTCTGATAATACCAGGCTTGGTTTGACGCCGACATCTCAACGATGCTTTAAGGGTTTAATGAACACCTTGATATTAGAAGTAGTAGTTCTAATATGCGGCGTATGTGGAAGAGAACTCACCTTACTCGTTTGCGGGCGTTAGCCCGGCAATTTCCGGCAGTGCTCATTCTTGGTCCGCGCCAGGTGGGTAAGACCACGCTTGCTCGTGCGGCATTTGCGAAGGCTCCTTATCTTGATTTGGAAGAGCCCCGTATACGACAGCTTTTTGTTGATGATCCGCTTTTTCAAATGGAGAGCCGTCTCCCTGGAAGGACCGGCGCGCTCATACTTGATGAAGTCCAGTGCGTGCCGGAAATATTCGCGGCGTTACGTGGGCTGATTGATCGAGATCGTAAGCGTTATGGGCGGTTTATTCTCCTCGGCTCGGCTCAACCCACGCTTATTAAGCAGGTGTCTGAATCGCTCGCGGGCCGCGTGGGCATACTTGAACTTGATCCGCTCACCGTCTCTGAAGTTGCGCCCGGTACGCCGAAGAAAAAATGGACAGATCTGTGGTTGCGTGGCGGATTTCCCGATGCGCTGCGTGGGGATTTTCGCGAGTGGTGGGAAGGCTATCTACGCACGTACCTAGAGCGCGATTTACCGCAGCTGGGCGTGCAAGCAGAGCCTCTATTTTTGCGTCGCCTGTTGACGATGCTCGCGCATGCGCAAGGCGGAATACTTAACGCTTCGTCACTTGGCGCGTCGCTTGGCGTATCGTATCACACCATTGGGCGGCATCTCGATATTCTAGAGCAGACATTTCTCATCCGTCGCTTGCCGCCGTATTTTCGCAATGTTGGCAAGCGGCTGGTGAAAGCGCCGAAAATTTATCTGCGCGACTCAGGGCTGTTGCATCATTTACTGAATCTCAGCACGCTTGACGAGGTGCGGAATCATCCGGTGCATGGCGCGAGCTGGGAGACCTTTGTACTCGAAGACCTCATCCGCCGTGAAAAAATTAAACACCCACATACGCAGTTTTATTTTTGGCGTACGGCGGACGGCGCTGAAATAGATCTCGTCATCGAACGTGGTTCGACGCACGTGGCGGTGGAAATCAAGGCTGGACGGGGCGACAAAATTCACGCGGCCCGCGTGTTGGAACGAGCAATGATTGATGTAGATGCGAAGACGGGTTGGATTCTCGATCAAGCTGAGGGCATCACGGTACTGCGTCCGGGTCTAGCCCGCCGTAGCTTCGCCGTTGACCCGGAGTGGTTGCCGTAGCGCATAAAAAATAATCTACTTCAGCGCTGCGTGATGATGATGCATTCCCGCTCTTCCCACTCTTCCCACTCTTCCCATCCCGCCCGAACGATTCATAACGCCATCATGCCATCTTCCATTTTATTCACTGGCGGTGCTCGCAGCGGGAAATCTCGTTTGGCGCGGACGTGGATTGAGCAGGGCCCAGGGCCACGGACGTTTATTGCGACGGCGCAATGTCCGCCTGGCGATGATGAATTTGCGACACGGATACAACGGCATCGTGATGAGCGTGAACATTTGTGGGCTGATACCGCCGAGGTGCATTTAGATGTGGTGGGAGCGATTAATAATGCGGTTCACGTCGGATCGCAGGGCGTGGTGGTGGATTGCGTGACCTTGTGGCTGACTTCGCTGGGCATGGCGCATGGGTGGGAAGAACGCCCGATGTTGGCTGCGGTGGATGGTTTTGCAGAGCTGTTAGAACAACCACCAATTCGCATTGCCGTGGTGACTAATGAAGTGGGCAGTGGTATAGTGCCAGAACATCCGCTGGGTCGGCGTTTCCGTGATTTGCAAGGCTTTGCTAATCAGCGCTTAGCGGCAGCGGCAACGCAGGTGGCACTTATGGTATGTGGGCTTCCGCTGTGGATTAAAGGCAACGTTGATAAGGACAGTCATCATGGTTAAGGCAATTCCTCCACTTGATGAACGGGCACGAGCGAAAGCGCTTGCGCGCCAATTAATATTAACCAAACCGACCGGGGCACTCGGGCGATTGGAAACCTTGAGTACAGATCTCGCCGCGATGCAAGCGACGGCGAATCCGTCTTGTGAACGGGTAACGGTGTTAATTTTTGCGGGCGATCACGGTGTTGCGGCGCAAGGGGTCAGCGCTTATCCGCAGGCCGTTACGGCTCAAATGTGTTTAAATTTTTGTCGTGGTGGTGCCGCGGTGAATGTGCTCGCGCGTCAAGCGGGAGCGACCGTGATGGTGATTGATGTCGGCGTGTGCGAAACGCTGCCGCCGAGTGACGGATTAGTGCGCGCAAAAGTTGCATCTGGCACGGCTGATTTCACCACGGCTCCCGCGATGACTCAGGAACAATGTGCTCAAGCTATGCAGGTTGGTGCGACACAGGTTAAAGTCGCAATTGATCGCGACGCCCAGGTGGTGGTGCTTGGTGAAATGGGAATTGCCAACACCACGAGTGCGTCAGCGTTGTTGGCTGCTTATACCGGATTACCCGTAGCCACCTGTGTTGGTCGCGGGACAGGTATAAATGAGGAAGCACTTGCGAGAAAACAACAAGTGGTGCAGGCGGGATTAACGCTGCATCAAAAGTCATTTAATGACGCCAAAGGGGTATTGGCGGCGTTAGGGGGGCTGGAAATAGCCGCGATGGTAGGTTGCATTATTGCTGCGGCCCAAAATCGAGTTCCGGTGTTGGTGGATGGTTTCATTGCCTCTGCTGCGGCTTTATCGGCGATACAGATTGAACCCGCGGTGAAAAACTATTTGATCTGGGCACATCGCAGCGCTGAAGGCCCCCATGCCGCGCTCTTAGATTATGTGCAGGTCAAACCGCTCTTGGATTTAGGCATGCGTTTGGGTGAAGGCTCTGGAGGTGTTTTGGCCATTCATTTTTTACGCGCCGCCTGCCGCACCTTAAATGACATGGCAACATTTACCGATGCGGGTGTTACGGACAAGGCAACGCCGTGAGAAGTTTTATTGCCGCCGTGCGTTTTCTTACTCGCCTGCCGATGCCGGGAGCTGCAACAACGGCGGCAGATTTACCGTGGGCTATCGCCTGGTTTCCATTCATTGGCGCGCTGATTAACGCAACGATTGCCGGTATAGCCGTTGGTTTGCTGACGTGGTGGCCAGCCCCGATTGCGGTATTACTGGCAGTAGTGGCGGGTTTATTGCTGACGGGTGGTTTTCATGAAGATGCCGCCAGCGATGCCGCTGATGGTTTAGGTGGTGGCGTCGATAATGAACGGGTGCTAGCCATCATGCGTGATTCGCGCATTGGCGCATACGGTGCGATGGCGTTATGGGGTATGTTGACGTTTCGCTTTTTAGGATTGTTGCTGTTAATGAATAGTAATGCGATGCTGGCCGTCGTTATATTTTCATTTGCTGGCGCTTGGGGACGTTGGAGTGCTGGTCCGTGGTTGCGCTTTTTGCCGCCACTCAGCGATGGACTCAGCAAAGATATTACCAGCGAGTCGCGGCATGGACCGTGGCTATGCGCGACGTTGTCGTTGGTCGGTTTGAGTGTGGGCTGTTGGTATCTGCACTATCCGCAACTGCTGATGAGTATCATGGTGCCACTCGCGGTGACGGTGGTGTGGGGTTGTTACTTGTGGCGTCGTCTTGGCGGCCAGACCGGCGATTTGTTAGGTGCCGGTAATGTATTGGTGGAAGCCAGCGTATTATTGGTCGCTTTAACGCGCTAAACGCAAACCGACCGCGCGTCAGTATTACTTAGCCATCTCACGAGGTCGCTGATTGCTCAGATCAGCGTCGTTCTATGATCGGCGCGTATGGTCGACCTGCTTGATCGTCAATTACATGCGCTGCATCGGCGTCGTCGGTTGCAACGAGCTTTAGCGGCTTATCTCCCGCTTTTGGCAATCACCATTGGGATTGCAGCAGTGCTGGTCATGGTGGTGCGATTAAGTATGCCCGCCGCCGCTTGGTTGGTGTGGCCAATCGCTTTGGCCAGTCTTTTAGCACCGTTGGTGGTAGTTCCGCGCAGGTGGGCACAGCGCGACTCATCAGCTATCTTAGCTGGGCATTTAGATTTGTGCATTAATGGACAGGGACTCGCGATGGCCTTGTCAGCACATGGATCGACTGCTCGTGACGGCGACTGGTTGGCTCGTTTGCGTCAGCCACTCGAACAATTAACCTTGCCGCCTTTTGTTTATGATCACCTGCGTGGTGTGGGATTGGCGGCGTTCTGTTTGATCGTTGCGCTGATGATTCCGCAACGCGCTTTTACACCATCGATTCCCAGCGTCGTTGGTTCCTTTTTTAAACAAATTGCTGATCGCGTTACAGCGCTCGAAGAAGCTGGTGTTATTCCGCCCGAAGATGCCGAGCAACAGCGCCTCGACGTGGAACGATTAACCGCACACGCGATTGATCAAGGGATGACGCAATCAACCTGGGAGGCTTTGGATCGCGTGCATCAACGCACGGATCAGCAAGTCGAGCGTTCGGTGCAGCGTTTAGCGCAAGCGATGGGTTTAGCGGAAGCGACGGCACAGCCATCTTCTCCTGGGGATCGAGAACTGCAGGAGCAACGTCTGGCGCAAGCGGTTGCGGAATTAGCTTTGGCAGCGCCAGGCTTAATTCCGCGTTTACCAAAAGACGCTGGCGGTCAGGAATTAGCAGCGGTCTTAGCGCAAGCCGTGCAGGCAGGGGCTTTAAATCCAGAGCAAGCAGCGGCGGTGAAAAAATTAGGGCTGTTGCATCCAGGGCAGGGAGAAAAATTAAATCCCGCAGCGATGAAGGCCTTGCGTGAACATTTAAAAAAGGAGTTAGAAAAGGAGCGTGAAAAATTATGTAAAATGGGGGAGTGCGAAGGGTTTGAAGAAGAGTTGGCGCGCATGCGTAAAGGACAAGGGCAAGGAAAAGAAGGTGGCCGTGGTGGAGTTGATCGTGGCCCAGGACACGCTCCCATGGCCTGGGATGATCCGCTGCGCACCAAAGGTGGCGGCATCGAGGGTTTGCCTGCTGGTATGCAATTAAATCCTGATGGCTCGGTCACCATCGCAGAACAAGTGCGCGATGCGGAAATAGATCCCGCTATTCAAGCCGCCGCGCAACGGGCCGCTGTGCGCGCCTTTGATCCGACCGCGGCAGACGCAAAACGCGCCACCGTCGCGCCACGCCATCGGGCTGTCGTGGAGAAATATTTTGCTAACGAAAAATGAAGCTCGTTGAATTGTTGTGATGTGGAGAATGGAATGACCAACACGCAGTTAATCGGGAGTGAATAACAATTAGGCAGGAAAATTATGCCGCATGATATCACGGATATTTGAATGGAGTTGCTCTTGGCGGAAATTTAGCGGCGATGGCCACCGCGCATGGAAATGGGGCGATCCAGTAATTCTTTAAGAATAATTAAATCACGGAGCGTCTCTGGACGTCTTAATAAGGTCGCGGCACGGTGCACTGGTTGATGAGTTACTTTCGCTAAGCCTTCTTCCTGGTGCTGGGTGCGAAGACGTGTGCGTTCTAATTCATATTTCGCCCGATGTTTGGCATCAGGGCTAATGACTGGAATTGCGGCTTCATCGGCAGCGCGTTGTTTCATGGCGCGTTGCGCCAAGGTGCGTTTGAGTGCTTCGATGTTTTCTGGTGAACGATGTGGCGCCGGAGCCGGAGCAGATTGCGGCTGCGATGTTGGCTGCTGGCGCTGCTTCGCTTCGTCCATGGTTTCTTTGACTAAATCGATCAGTTCATCAAGTATGCCCATAGTGTGTCCTGCCTAATTAATTTGCGTGATGCGAGGTTGGGGAAGACGAGTGATTGGTGCGGGATTTAACGCCGCACCAATCATAATTCGTTTATCGCTGCATACCGAGAAGAATTATTTCGGCTTTTCTGATTTATTATCGGGATTGGCGATCGATGCGCGCATGTCCGTATCGGCCTGCACATTGCGCAGGTTGTAATAATCCATCACGCCTAAGCGGCCATTGCGAAAGGCATCAGCAATCGCCATCGGAATTTCAGCTTCTGCGAGCACGACTTTTGCGCGATTTTCAGCAACCAAGGCCACCATTTCTTGTTCGCGGGCAACGGCCATCGCGCGACGTTGTTCGGCTTCGGCTTGAGCAATGATTTTTTGTGCTTCAGCTTGGTCGGTTTTCAAACGTGCACCGATATTATCGCCAACGATGACGTCAGCGATGTCGATGGAGAGAATTTGGAAAGCGGTGCCAGCATCAAGTGCGGAATCGAGTACGGTCTTGCTGATTGATTTTGGATTTTCCAAAACTTCCATGTGCGACTTAGCCGCACCGATGGTGGAGACGATACCTTGGCCGACGCGTGCGATAATCGTATTTTCCGTGGCACCACCGACTAAACGTTCGATAGCCGTACGTACCGTTACGCGTGCTTTTACTTTGAGCTGAATGCCGTCGCCAGCGACGCCGTCGACCGTTTGTTGTCCCTGACCGGCTTGTGGCACATCAATAACTTTGGGATTAACCGAGGTTTGCACCGCATCGAGCACATCACGTCCGGCTAAATCGATGGCTGCTGCGCGATCAAAGGTCAGTGGAATATCGGCTTTGCTGGCGGCGATGAGGGCCTGCACCACGCGTAGTACATGACCACGCGCCATGTAATGGCCTTCTAGTTTATCCGCTGGAATATCGATGCCGGCTTTTTTCGCCGTGATACGTGCCGTAACGATGACGCCTGGATCGACTTTACGAAAGCGCATC
>CANETI010000044.1 GCA_947440715.1 Planctomycetota bacterium
CCCGGGGTTTCACCCCGGGCTGGCAGCGGGGCGCCCCTCACGGGGCTCACAAACTTCCGCCGTTTCTGCCCATTAACTTGCCCCGAAGAAATGAAATACTCATCGGCCGGAACCGCTGGTAAGGCGGTGGTTCAATTCAGTGTTGTTACATATTAGAAGAGTGAGAATTAGCCTGAGGAGGAGCAGATTTAATTTTAAAAATCCAATACGAAGCGATAAAAATAAGTATGAGAGTAACGAGGCCAGTTAAAGGGTAATAAACTTCAAGGGTGTTAGTGGCATAATTACGAAGCGCATTTAAAATGGGTATCAACGTTTCTCTAAAAGGGAAAGAAATACGGTAGTACCAAAAATTCCCCCAGATTTGCAGGGAAAAATAAACGCAGAAGACCAAGATCCAATGAGAAATAACACAGTAAAATAAAGCGAAAGGAATAAACATCTGGTGGATGCTATCCCTTATTCCATGCGATTACAGGACACGTGGATATTAGGCCGTGTGCCATAACACTTTTGGCTGGGTATAATCAAGGACGGTATTGAGCGTGCCTTCGCGACCAACGCCACTGTCTTTCATACCACCATACGGCAGACGATCATCGCGCCGCGTAGGGATATCATTAATTACTAACGTGCCAACATTAATGGCGGCAAAAGCCTTGCGGATGACGGCTTCGTCGTGCGTGTACAGGCCGCATTGCAGACCAAAAGGCGTCAGCTCTGCCAAGTGAATAGCGCCGTCGATGTCGTCATAAAGATGAATACTGGCGAGCGGAGCGAAGGCTTCGGTGTCGTAAACACCTGGGGCAATCGCGGGTAAATCCCCAATTAACGTGGGTGCTAAAATACGGTCACTCCACATGCCGCCACACAGAATGCGGCCATTTTGGGTACGATAGCGAACCAGCAGATCGTGAATGCGGGTCTTTGCGTCTTCGCTAATAACCGGACCATTAATGGTGGTATCGTTGAACGGATCACCGCTGGGTATCGCATTAAACGCATCGACTAATGCGGTTATCCATTCAGGACGCGACACGGGCACAAAAATACGTTGGACACTAATACAGACCTGTCCTGCATTGGCGCAAGCGCCGAGTGCGATCTGACGAGCGACGGCAACGGGGTCATCAAGTTGATGCAGGATAACTGCGGCGTTACCGCCTAGCTCCAGCATAACCTTCGCTCTGGTGGTTAGTCGCTGGAGGTGATGACCAACTTTTTGTGAGCCAGTAAATGACAAGACTGCTAAGCGATTATCTTGCACCATCGCCGCGACTTGATCATTATGGAGATGCGCGATTTGTACCAAACCATCAGGTGAATCGGCGTGTTTTAATTGTTCGAGTGCGAATTCAGCAACGCCTGGGGCTTGGGGAGACGGCTTCCAGATAACCGGACAACCGGCAGCGATGGCTGGCGCTAATTTATGAATGGCAAGATTAAAAGGAAAATTAAAAGGCGTAATCGCTAGTACTGGTCCTAGCGGAACATGGTGGATTTCAGCGCTTCCGGCGGCATCCAAGGTAATGGATTCCGGGCGCAGGCGTTCCATCGCCGTGACGGTACCGCGCACCGTGCCGATGCCGCGTTCAACTTCATTACGGCTGAGTCGAATGGGTTTACCCGTCGAACGGGTAATGAGTTGAGCCAAGGTTTCGCTCTGTCGTTGTAGACGATCCGCCCAGCGCACGAGTAAACTTTGCCGTTCGCCACGTGGTAATGGATCGACTAAGGCTTCAGCAGTCGCGAGCAAATCGACCATGCTTTAACCCTTGGTACTTTCCAGGGTATTCACGATGGCTTCGAGCAAAAACTTTTCTTCGTTGTCTTTATTAAAATCGGATGTCGCCATGTCGTTACAGGCTTTAATGACTAATGATTTAATATCCTGGTGTGAAATGCGGGCACAGGCGGTTTCAATATAAGTGGCCAAGCGTGTGGGATCGCGCATGACGCTGCGTATTTCGGCAATTCGATTGGAAAAAAAGTCGCTCAACGAACGGTCTGATTCCCATTTCATAATTTTTTCATAATGACGCAGCGTAGCATTTTCTTCCAACGTTAATTTTTTATCTGCATACATAATAATCAGCATTAATATAATGAGGGCTTCGCGTTCATTCTGCGAAATCGGATGCGCTTGCACAAAAGCCGCTAATGGATCAGTGAATGCCATAAGATCTCCTTATCGTGGCTGACAGCATCAGAGGACCGTTGCGCCTGCAACAGGTGAACTCTGCAAATTGCGTTAGCCGAGTGCCGCTTCGATCGCATCGTTCAAACGGGCAACAACAATACGGCCGCGTCCACCGCCAGCACCTGGGCCGATCAAACGCTGAAAACCAAGGCGGCGCGCTTCGGACGCGCGCAAATCGTAACGCGTTGCTGGTCGTAATTCTCCACCAAGGCCGACTTCACCGAGCGCGACCAGATCAGCGGGAACGGGCAGGTCGCGCCACGCGCTAGCGACGGCTAAGGCGATGGCTAAATCAGCGGCGGGTTCTTGAATACGAGCACCGCCAGTGACGTTGACGAAGACATCGCAACTGCCCAGCGGCATGCGTAAACGGCGTGATAAGACGGCTAAAATCATGGCGACGCGATTTTGATCTGCGCCGGCAACTTTGCGCACGGGCTGAGGATAATCGCTTTGATTAACTAAGGCTTGTACTTCAACCAATAAACAACGATTGCCATCGAGTGTTGGCACTACGCAACTACCGGCGACCCCAGGATCACGATCGGCAATAAATAATCCCGTTGGATCGGCGACTTCTATTAATCCTTCGCCACCCATGCGCAGCAAGGCAATATCATTGGTTGAGCCGTAACGATTTTTTACCGCGCGCACGACGCGTAAATCTTGATAACGATCACCTTCAAATGACAGCACCGTATCGACTAAATGTTCAAGCAAGCGCGGACCTGCTAATGTGCCGTCTTTGGTGACATGACCGACAATCATTAAAGAAGCAGGCTGTGAACGATCACGTCCAGAACGTTTGGTCGCTTCGACTAAAGTGGCTGCGCATGAACGACATTGTGCCACGCCACCCGGTTCGCCATCGACGCCATCTTGCGTCAGCATTTGAATCGAGTCGACCACCACTAAACGATATTGATCGCTCGCAATTGCACCGGCAATGGTGGCTGCGTCATTGGTCGAAGCCAAATGCAAATGTGGTGATAAAGCGGACAGGCGTTCAAGTCGCGCACGGACCTGGGCGACACTTTCTTCGGCGGTGACATATAATACGGCGTGGCTTCTTCCAATCGCACCGCAGATTTGTGCCAGCAACGTACTTTTTCCGATGCCAGGTTCTCCGCCCAGCAGCGTCACGCCACCTGGAACTAATCCGCCACCTAAAACGCGATCAATTTCATTCATGCCGGTAGTGTGGCGGGGATGTTGTTCCGCCGCTGCTGGTGCATTTGCGGCTTCCGTGGCGAGCGTTGCCGCTGCGCGAATTTGCTCACGCCCTTTGGCCGCGACCTGCGCTTCGTTGGCGCTAATTTCCGTTATGGCATTAAGCGTACCGCAGCTTTGACATTTTCCCGCCCAGCGGGTGAAGGTGTCGCCGCACGCGGTACAAGCAAAAGTGGGCGCTTTTTTAGCCATGGGTGCACATGGTGGTTGTGCGAGCGCAGCTGCAACGGTGGAAAACCGAAGGGCGATTTGTTCACGAGCTCAATTGGGATCAGGTAAACAATGACTGCTTGAAGTGGTCACGGTGCTTAGGTAAAGACAGACGAGCGAACAATCTCTTAACAGATTCATAACTAAGAAAGTTATCTCATGCGTCATCTCCTGACTCTTATTATTCTCAGTTTGTTTTTAGTTGGCTGTGGCGGCACGCGGTTTATGGAACCAGGGGCAAAAATTGACGCGCCACCAGCCGGTAAAGCATTGGTAAATGTGCATCGTCCGTCGACGGCCTATGGCGGTGGACAGGAGTTAATGGTGTGGCGCAATCAAGAAATTGTCGGCAACACCCTCGGGCAAGATATGTTCCAGATCGTGGTTGATCCTGGTAAACAGGTCTTTCATGCGAGGCAGCTCAATGTTTCCGTCATTAAGGCCGAACTCGAAGCAGGAAAAACCTATGATATCGTCGTCGATTGCGGCCCGAACTTTGTCCCATTTCAACCTGGCTATCGTTTATGGTTAAATGTGATTGATGCAAAATCAGAACGTCGTGGAGACGTGCTGTCGTGGGTAGCTAAAGCGCAAATGTTGGTGTTGTCGGATAAGCAAAAAGCTGATCGTGAAAAATTACAAGCAAAGCAATTACCAGGCGTGCAAAAATACCTGGCTGATTTTGTTGACGGTGAAAAGGATAGTAAGTCAGCCAAGCTCGTACCGGCTGATGGCCGATAAAAGCAGGATTGGGAATATTTTAATAGGCTGTTTTAGGTAAGGCGGCAACGATGGCGGCGACCGGCAGGTTACCGCCCCAGCGTTGTGTTACTCGACCATCGACAATAAGTGCCGCAGCCGGGGTGCGTGGACCAACGCCTAATAATTGAATGCGTTGTTGATCGTCGGCGATTAGCGTACTAATCGCGGTGTGTTGCTCGCGCAGTAACGGTGATAATTTAGCAAGATCGATGACGTCCGCTAATCGGCTGGTTAGTCCAGCCGCACTCGCATCGGGATTCGTGCCTAAAAGGACATCCATAGCGACAGCGTGTTCGCCAAGAGCGGCAGCCGCAAAGATTAATTCGCTGGCTGGCTGGGCGGCTGGTTGGCTAGGGCGGACTAAATGACGGATAATGACGCGCACTTGGCCGTCAGTGATGGCAGGTTTAAGCGCGAGCATCAATGGTTGGTATAATTCGGCGCAGTGGCGACAGGTTAAATCAATGACAATTTCTAACGTGGCGGCCGCCTGTGGTCGGCCATAGGTGCGACCTTTATCGGCGGCGATGTGTAGAGCGACATCATCTGGCGTCGTGATCGTAGGATCAGTCGGCGATGTGGTGACATCGGCAATGGCCTTATGATGAAAGGCAAGATTGGTCAATAATAAGCCAGTCATTAACCAGGACAAAACTTGCCACCATCGCACGGCTCGTGGAAATGGATGGCACATGATCACGATGACGGCAGTTGTGACATGGATGGTGATGCAATATGGACAAACGACTTGTAGCTGCCAGGCGATCGCGGTGAAAAACAATGAGATACCCGCTAATAACCACGCTAAACGAACGGACCAAGCACACCATTTTCCGCGTCGCACGTCGCGCCACACCAGTGCCAACAAGGCGAGGTGCGCTACTAGTCCATACCAAATAACCGATATTCCGCCGAGCTTTTGGTAATGCGCCCCACCTTGGCAGGCAATATCACAGGGCCAAATACCAGTCAGACGCGTGCCGTCCAATACCACCATCAGTGCAGCGAGTACTACCACCACCAAGCCACCGAGGCGTGATTGCCAGGCAATATCCGTTGTTGATGTTGCGGATTGATCGACCACGAACGCGTACTCCTTTTTTGTGTAAATGTCGTGAAAATGTCGTGATTATGCCACGATTTAGCGACGGTTTTGCAGCAGGGGGCAACGCGTGAAAATTACTGGTTCACCTAGGCGGTGGTGATTTTATCAATGTGTTTAGGGCAAAAGAGTCCACGCAGCACCATTTCGCCTTGGCGCGGATTGCCTTTAAGGATGACGAGGCCGGATTTTTTTAATTCAATGCGTGCGCCGCATAAGAATCGAACTAAGTCACTTAAATCAGGATCATGACCAATCAGCACCACATCGGTGTGGAGTTGTAATCGAGCGGCGCGTTCGGCCGTTGCCAGTGCGCTTGGCGCTAACCATTCGGTTTCGCGAATTGGTAATTTCCAGATCGTGCTCGCCAATTCAGCGGTTTGCCGCGTGCGAACCGTTGGGCTGGTCCAGATCTCGACGGCTTTAATACTTTGGCGTGTCGCCTGTAGTATCATTTCCGCCGCGGCGATACCGGCATTCGTGAGTGGGCGATCAGCATCGGTCCCTGACCATTTGTCAGACTCAACCGCAGTGGCGTGACGTAACAGGGTTAACCGCATCATCACCGTTTTGAGCAAAAGGTTCGCAGGTGCAAGACTAGTTTACGCAGTGGCGAGTTGTGTTGCTCACGACGTAACGCTTCTCGACCGCTGGTTCGTATACAAATGCGCAACATGACAAACGAATTGGCCTCCGGTGACGATCGCCAATTACGCTGATATCGTGGGAGAAAGTCAGCGTATTCATAACTCAACGCGAGCGTGTACAGAGCAGGTTGGCAGCGCTTGTTCGCCTCTTCCCGTCGCAGCGGAGTCCTCTAGTCTCCCCGCCCCGTTTGAGCAGGAGTCTTCGTCATGGCAAAAGCCACTTCTAAATCCGTCCGTTCAGCCGCAAGTGCCAAGGCACCGAAAGCTAATCGCGTTGTGCTCGCTTATTCGGGCGGACTCGACACGTCCGTGATCGTGCGTTGGTTAGAACAAAAAGGTTATGAAGTGATTTGTTTCTGCGCCAATGTCGGCCAAGTAGAAAAATATAGCGACTTAGAAAAGAAAGCGCTGAACAGTGGCGCGACGAAATGTTATATCACCGATTTGCAAGAAGAGTTCGTGCGTGATTTTGTGTTCCCAGCCGTGGCATGGAATGCGAAATACGAAGGCCGTTATTTGCTCGGTACCAGTTTAGCTCGCCCGATTATCGCAAAAGCCATGGTTGATATCGCGAAGAAAGAAAACGCTGAATATATTGCGCACGGCGCAACCGGTAAAGGTAA
The DNA here is from genome assembly GCA_947440715.1 of Planctomycetota bacterium. Taxonomy (GTDB): domain Bacteria; phylum Planctomycetota; class UBA11346; order UBA11346; family UBA11346; genus BOG-1363. Next base: position 6,775 of record CANETI010000044.1, read on the forward strand.
CGACCAAGTTCGTTTCGAATTAACCGCCTACGCTTTATTACCAGGTGTTAAAGTGATCGCACCATGGCGCGACCCAGAATTTAATACGCAAATTAAAGGCCGGGAAGACGCCATCGAATATGCCAACAAGTGGGGCATTCCGATTAAGGCGAGCAAGAAAGATCCGTGGTCATCCGACGACAATTTACTGCACATCAGCTTTGAAGCTGGCATGTTAGAAGATCCGGCTGCACGCCCGTTGGATCGTATGTTCCAACGCACCTTGCCATTGTCGCAGGTCAAAGCGAAACGACAAAAAATCTTCATCGATTTCGTCGAAGGCGTGCCCGTGGCCGTTGACGGCAAAAAGATGAAACCAGCAGCGTTATTAGCGCACTTAAATGAAATTGGCTTTAAACACGGCATCGGCCGCATCGATATGGTGGAAAGCCGCTTCGTCGGCATGAAATCACGCGGCGTGTACGAAACCCCAGGTGGCACGATATTAATCGAAGCCCATTTAGATATTGAAGCGCTGACGGTTAGCCGCGATTTGCTTCACACCAAAAATCAACTCGCGGTGCGCTTTGCCCAAATGGCTTATTTCGGTTTCTGGTACTGCGAAGAAATGGAAGCGCTCATGGCCTTCCTCAAAACCAGCCAACGCCACGTTACTGGCCGCGTGTTCATGGAACTCGAACGAGGCAATGTCATCGTCACTGGCCGCGAGAGCAAACATTCGCTCTACGACGCCGCGATTGCTTCGATGGAAGCCGATGGTGGCGCTTATAATCAGAGTGATGCAACCGGATTTATCCGCCTGCAAGCTTTACCACTGCGCGTCCATGCCCGTCGCGCCGCGCGTTTAGCCCAAAAATAAAAACGCCAATAGCGCCCCATCTGCTGCGTTGCCTCCTCCTTACGTGGCTGGGCCACGTTGCGTCGTGTTACGCAGGGATAAGACCTTTGGTCTTATTGCCTTCGGCAACCTGCTTCACCCTTGCATCTGGGGTGCTCTTGGCGTTTTTATTGGTTAATAGGAGAGCAGAAGACGAAATCTGAGTGATTATTGGTAGAATAAGCCAATGAAGTACCGGTAGCCAATTGAACTCTGCATTCTAAGATCATACACGAATGATAAAGTCTTGAGTAGGACAGTTAGCGATGACAGACCGGATTGAGGGCGTAAATAGAAGTCGAATAAAGTGGTGCTGCGATGAACGGGACCTCTCTATAGAAGAACTGTTTCATCAGTTAGGCATCTCTGAACGTACATTGAACGAATTTATAGAAGATAAGCCGGCTTTAACATTTACCCAATTGGAAAAAATAGCGCGTAAATTTAATCGTGGTGTGCTATTCTTTTTAGAGCCAGAGCCGGTGGATCCTGTGCGTGTACATACGCCACAATTTCGCACCATCATGAATCAAAAGCCAACGCTTTCTCCGCTTATTCGGACACTGATAGAGAAAGCGGAAAAACAGCGTGATATTTATATGGCTGTTCAAGAAGAACTGGGAGAAGAATCCTTAAAGCCATGGAGGCAAAGACTGCCTAGAAATATCAGAGAGGGGTCTATTGGAGAAAGGGCTCTCGCAGTTAGGGAGTGGCTTGATCTGGAAGGAGTGAAAGATTTTGAAGGATATCGTCAAAAGGTTGAAACTCAGGGAGTTCTAGTTTTTCTTAGCAATGGATATGCAGGTAGTTGGCAAATTCCTAAGGAGAGCACTGTTCGTGGTTTTTCTTTAGCACACGATATTCATCCAGTAATTTTCATTAAGAAACAAAGATTCCCTGCTCCACAAACGTTTACGCTCTTCCATGAATTAGCACATCTTATATTACACAGGAAAAGCTTTGCTGACGAGGATGAGGATTTGTTTAGTTACCAAGGCAAGGAAAAAGAAGCGAATGAATTCGCTGGAATGATTCTTGTCCCAGACAAATACTTGGACCAAGTGGATGTCAAATTACTTAGAATTGGTGAAATTGAAAATTTAGACGCTGATTTGGAAAATTATCGAAAAGCCTGGGGCGTGAGCACGGAGGTGATTTTGCGGCGGCTCATGGATGAGAAGAAGATTTCTAAGTTAGTTTATCAATCCTATCGCCAATGGACCGATGCTAATCCAATTCCGGAACAAGCTGGAGGAGGAGCACGACATCGTTTCTCTGAACCCTTACGGATATTTGGTCGCTCTTTTGTTGGGAGTATTTTGGAGGCAGTGGGTGCTGATAGGCTTAGTTTAAATAAGGCCTGTGGCTTTTTGGATAATATTAAAGTAAGCGATATTCATAGGCTGGAAGAGCGCCGTGCACGTCTTTGATGCTTCGTCGATTATCCTTGCTTGGGACAACTATCCTGAGGGTCAATTCCCGCTTTTTTGGAGCTGGATTAAACAAGAAATTACAGAAAATAAATTGATTTTACCTGGTCAGGCAGCTAAAGAAATAGAGAAGCACGACCCTGAATGTTATAAATGGTTTAAAGATTTCGGCGTTAAAATAATTCAAGCCGACAACAAGATAGTATTAGAAGCAGTCAGGATTAAAAACATTTTAGGTATCGAGAATGACGAATACCATCCTAAGGGTGTGGGCGAAAATGACATTATCATAATTGCTACCGCGAAAGTGAGAAAAATGTCTTTGGTGTCGAATGAAGGTGTACAGGCTAACCCGAAGTCGATGACGTCGATGAAGAAGTATAAAATACCTGCCGTATGTGATCTCCCGGCGGTTGGCGTAATCTGCGTACCGCTCATCAAATATATAAGAAGTTCTGGTGGGATATTCGGCTAAAAGGTGAATAAGGAGCGTTATTATAATCAACGATCAATTTTGGCAATTTCCCTCCTATTCTTGTTATTTATTCAGCCACTTGCGTTTTTGTTTTATTTCGTCTTGGTATAAACGGCGCGATCATTCTGCCTATTAATGAAGATGGAAATTGTTCATCGGTGGGGAAACCTAAACGAGCTGGGGTGCTGCCGTCTTTGGGATAATAAGCGGTGCCGAATATCCAGTCCCAGCAGGTGAAGACGATGGCGAAATTACAGCCGTGGGCGGGGGCGCCATCGTGAGCGCGACGCAATATACGGTCGTGGTGCCACAGGTGAAAACGTGGTGAATTCAGTACGTATTTGAATGGTCCCCAGCCGACGTTGAGATTGCTGTGATTGTGATGGCCGATGGCGGTGACGATGATGGCGAGAATAAAGAGGACGAACTCATTGGTGCCGAGCATAATTAACGGCAGCCAAGTGAGTGATTTATAAATAATAATTTCCATCCAGTGGAAACGGAAGTTGCCGATCCAATCCATGTGCTGAATAGAATGGTGGACTTGGTGGAAGCGCCATAAAATGGGGATGCGGTGTAATAAATTATGAACACCGAATTCCAGGAAATCTTTGGCTATTAATGCGGTAATGCCTTGTAACCACAACGGCCAGTGAGCGATTAATTGCAACGTTTGCGGGTCGGGAGCGCCGATGGCGGCAGTGGCTTTTAATGCTGCTGTTGCCCCAGCAGCAAAGACGAATCCCAAGGCCAATCCGGCAACATGTCCATTGAGGGCTAACCACACTAAATCTTGGCCAAATTGCGGGCGCAGTAAACGTTGCTGCCGCCATGGGCGTAGCCGTTCAAGCAGCACGAATCCCAGGGATACGATGATCAGCCAAAACCAATAGGTATGCAGCATGGGCGCTCATGGTGGAGTGTGATTTTAATATTTCAGCAGGTGATTCGACAAGCCACATCAGCTGTTCTATGTATCACCAACCGACCTTATTCTCCTAGAGATCTCCGCAACTATAGCGACGAAGGAGACGTATAAAAAACACAGGAGATCACTTATGCTTATGTTCATGCGTTCTTGTTTGTTAACCACGTTGTTTGTTGCGGCTTGCATGGCGGCGGAAAAGAACGTGCACCATATGGTGATGTTTAAATGGAAAGAAGGCACCACGGCGGAACAAGAAGCCGCCATTGCCACGGCGCTCGTTGGATTAAAAGAAAAAGTCCCAGGCATCGTGAGTTTGACCTACGGCAAACAAAATAGCACTGAAGGCGTGGCCACAGCTAAGGGTTATCAATACGGATTATCAGTGGTGTTTACCAACGCGGCGGCGCGCGATGGTTATTTACCACATCCAGCACATGTTGCAGCAGTAGCGGTGTTGAAGCCGCATTTGGCTGATGTTGCCGTTTTGGACTACGATCTATGAGCTGGCGTTCACTGATGGTTTTATGCGGTGTTGCAGCGTTTGGTGCTGCACTGAGTGCGG
>CANETI010000045.1 GCA_947440715.1 Planctomycetota bacterium
AGCGCCTTTACCAACTGTCCATGAACGTCCGTCAGGCGGAATTGCCGACCTTGGTAACGATACGTTAACCGTTCGTGATTAATGCCCAGGCAATGCAAAATGGTTGCTTGTAGATCGTGGATGTGCACGGGATTTTCAGTGATATTAAATCCAAAATCATCAGTCGCGCCATAACTAACGCCGGGTTTAATCCCGCCGCCGGCTAACAGCATGCTGAACGCGCGGCCATGATGATCGCGACCATATTTTTCACGGTTCGCGCCACCTTGGGCGTAGCAGGTACGACCAAATTCTCCGCCGAAAATAATTAAGGTGTCGTCCAACATGCCACGCTGTTTGAGATCCTTAATTAATGCGGCAGCTGGCTGATCGACATCTTTGCAACCAACGGGCATACGTTCATGTAGTGCGCCATGATGATCCCAACCACGATGATAGAGCTGAATAAAACGCACTCCACGTTCGGCCAAACGTCGAGCCTGTAAACAATGCCGGGCAAAGGTTCCAGGCTTGCGTGCCTCTTCACCGTACAATTCCCACGTTGCGGCGTTTTCCTGCGATAAATCTACCAACTCTGGAACCGAACTTTGCATACGAAAAGCCATTTCGTATTGGGCGATGCGAGTCTCTATTTCTTTGTCACCACTATGACTGATTTCTTCACGATTAAGGGCGGCAACATCATCTAACAACGACCGACGCATATCACGCGAAACGCCAGGGGGATCCGCGAGATACAGCACCGGATTTGCACCGCTGCGTAAAGCAACGCCTTGATGACGGCCTGGGAGAAATCCCGAACCCCACAAGCGAGACAGCAATCCTTGATCCGGCGGCCCTTTGCTTGGTACGGAATTCATCACGACAAATGTAGGTAAGTCGGCATTGAGTGATCCCAGTCCATAATCGATCCAAGAGCCCATACTCGGACGTCCGGGTAATTGATGCCCGGTTTGGAATAAAGTGATTGCCGGGTCGTGATTAATCGCCTCGGTATGAAGTGAGCGAATGATGCTCACCTCATCAGCAACGCCTGCCAGGTGCGGTAATAATTCACTAAACCATTGCTGGCTTTGTCCATATTGCGCAAATTTATAACGACTCGGTTGCAGTGCTAAACGTGCTTGACCTGCGACCATGCCGGTAATGCGTTGACCCATACGTACAGAATCTGGTAAATCCTGATCGAAGCGTTTATCGAGTTCAGGTTTAGGATCAAAAAGATCGAGATGCGACGGTCCCCCCGATTGGAATAACCAAATAACGCGTTTCGCCCGTGCGAGGGGTGACGCTGGAGGCGCTGCTGTCAGTGTTGTGGATGTCGGGGTTTGCCCCCAGGCTGATTGGCCTAAAAGACTCGCCAACGCAGCCATTCCCAAGCCACGACTGGATGCGGCTATTAATGCACGACGCGATAACGTTTGTGCGCGATTCAATATAAGGTCGACTGACATAATATTATCCGTTTCCTTTATTGGTGATGCATCGTCGCATCAAGATTCAGTAACAGCGATCCGACGGTGGCCCACGCGGCGACTTCGAGTGGTGATAATGCCGTGCTGATCGCCGCTTCGCCAACGCCCAGCAATCCCGCCGCAGCAGCAGGATCAGCAGCATACGTAACGCGTGCTCGTGTGAGTGTCTGTAAAATAATATCCGTTTCTTTTGTTGTTGGCGCACGACCCGTAGCAGCGCGGAAACCAAAATTGACGCGTGCCTGATCAGTGTCGCCCCCTGCTATTGCCATACGTTGACCAAATGCGCGAGCGGCCTCAACAAATCCCGGCTCATTTAATAATATTAATGCTTGCAGCGGCGTGGTGGTAATCGACCGCCGCGTCGTGCAGGCTTCACGATCTGGCACGTCAAAGCCACTCATCATCGGATGCGGCACCGTGCGCTTCCAATACGTGTATAAACTGCGGCGATAAAGATCATCACCGTGACTTTGGTGCCATTTTGTTCCTGGAAGCGGGGCGTCCACGACCACATTAACATAGAGCTCTTCTGGTTGGTAAGGAAAGACACTGGGTCCACCAATGCGAGTGGTTAACAATCCACTTAACACTAATGCTTGATCGCGAATTAATTCTGCCGCCAGACGACGACGCGGATAAGCAGATAACCACAAGCGTTGAGGATCACGCTCGATAATAATCGGCGTAACGCTGGCGGTTTGACGATAGGTCGAGGACAACACGATTAGTCGCAACATGGCCTGTATATCCCAACCGCTTTGAATAAAACTCGTCGCTAAATGATCGAGCAAAGCAGGATGCGTAGGATACGTGCCTTGCACGCCAAAGTCTTCTGGCGTTTGCACCAAACCAACACCAAATAATTGCTGCCACAAACGATTAACGGCAACTCGCGCCGTCATCGGATGTTTTTGGTCGGTTAACCACTGAGCCAATCCCAAACGATTACGCGGCGCAGCACTGGGCCATGGTAAACCTAAAGCTGATGGCACGTCAGGAGTCACCTCCGCGCCAAATTTATCATATTGGCCACGCACTAAGACATGTGACTGACGCGGAACCGCCATTTCCTGCATAACCATGGTGGTTGGCACTTCACGGTGCAATGCGGCCCGTTCCGCGTTCAAGGCCTGATAGCGCACCGCATGCGCCGCGAATTCCGCGCTTTTTTCACGTAATACCCGTGCTTGCACCCATCCTTTACGGCGCGGATCGGGCTGATGCCGTAATAAATGCACGACCGCCGCATCGCTCACCTGAGTTAATGTGCGAATATCAATCGCTTCAGCATACCAACGCACGTCAGCTAATTCACCATGAAGGGACTCCGCCTCATTCGCTGATCGGGCACCTATGCGCACCGTGCCACCTGGTTGATTGAGCGTATCATCATGCAACACCGATAATGATTTTTCCTGACCGTCGATCACCATGCGCACACCAGCAGCATGACGCGAGCCATCCCAACTGACGGCAACATGATGCCACAACCCAGGTGTTAGCGCTTGATGCGTTACAACTTGAATCGCATAACCGGGCCAGCGTTGTGCGCGACGAAATTCTAATTTCCCCTCTGCGGTAACACGCAATTCATTACCATTCCCATAACCCCCTCCTGCTGGTGAAGTGCGCCAATTCATCGATGACCACACCGTGCCCACACCACCTTCCCAACGCAGATACGAAACATATGACCAACTTTTATTCAGGTCGATGCTTTTTGTTGGCAATTCAAAACCTTGTGTGCCGGCATTAATAATGGTGCCCATCGCCACATCCGCGGTCAACGTTACCGTCGCATCCGTTTTAATAACGTCATTAGGTGACTCGGCATTAACCAATAATTTATTCCGTTTTGCCAATATCACCGCTGCTTTATCTGGCATGGCGACGACCTGCGCGACATTACTTAAAGCAGACCACTCCCACGTCGTATCGTTCGCTATTAGGCGCTCCATCGCTGCTGATTCTTCACCCAATGCTTTTTCTAGTGCTGATAATTGCAAACGCTGTGGTCGCGTGGGCGATGGCCACAACGGACGCGCATTCGCGACACGGCCATCTTCGCCCACTTCATCCACATTATTAAAACAAGCGAATAGTTGATAATAATCGCGTTGAGAGATCGGATCATATTTATGATCGTGACAGCGTGCACATTCCAGCGTCAATCCCATAAACGCCATACCCAAAGTCCGTACGCGATCGGCGACGTATTCGACGCGATATTCTTCGTCGATAATACCTCCTTCCGAATTAATCACGTGGTTGCGATTAAACCCTGTCGCGATGCGGTCGTCATCCGTTGCTTGTGGCAATAAATCGCCAGCTAACTGTTTAGTAAGAAATTGATCATAAGGCATATTGGCCTGAAATGCCTCAATGACCCAATCACGCCAACGCCACATGCTGCGCGTACTGTCATTATTAAATCCATGGCTGTCTGCATACCGCGCGACATCCATCCACGTTTGCGCCATGCGTTCGCCATAACGAGGCGAGGTAAAAAGACGCTCTACCTCTGCGCCATACGCTGCTTCACCGCGACCAGCAACATCCTGCAAGAATTGATCGCGTTGCGGTGGCGACACCGGCAAACCCAGGACATCTAAATGTACGCGACGTTGCCATTGTTCTGCTGACACCTCTGGCGATGGCGTTAATTGCTGAGCGCGCAATCCCGCTTCAATAAAAGAATCAATACTCGTGCGTGACCAATCCGTTTTTTGTACGCTATTTTTTACGCTAGGCGCTTGCGGCGCAACGAACGCCCAATGATTCGCATACGGCGCTCCGGCTAATATCCACCGACGCACCACATCAATTTGTGCCGGCGTTACCACACGATGGCTGTCCGGCGGCGGCATCAGGTCATCTTGGTCCGTCGTCATCATACGCGCGAGCATGACGCTGGCTGATGGATCTCCTGGGACAATTGCCGCGCCATCTTCGCGTTTGGCAAAGGCACCGGCGGGTGTATCCAAACGCAATTTTGCTTTGCGCTCTGCAGCGTCTTGTCCGTGACAGTGAAAACATTTTTCCGACAAAATTGGACGTACATCGCGATTAAAATCGATGGTTTCCGTGGGTTGTGCGGCTCCGACTAATTTTCCAACCAGGATAATGCACAACAACAATGGCGCGCTTGGCATGAAAAGAGGCATGAGCTGAGGTTTTCGCATAGTGGCCAAATCTAACGACCGTATCGTTCCTGACTTTGACAACGGCAGCATCTATTTGTACAAATGCCGCATGGGCACCCGCCGGTCGCAGCAATCGCACCACCTCGAAACGCCGCTGCAACACCTGCCAGCAACGACCGCCCCCTGCGATCCGCAGGCCATACTCGCACTAGTTCCTGCCGTTCTGGCGTTCTCATTGTTCGATCATTTGCCCGATACCTATTTATTCGTGAAAGACACCCAGCATCGCTTTATCGCCGTCAACACCGCGCTGTGGCGTTTGCATGGTTGCCGCACAGCCAACGATATGATTGGACGCAATGACCGCGACTTTCACCCACCTGTTTTAGCGCTGCAGTATATTGCCGAAGATCAACAAATATTACAAAGTAGACAGGCACTTATTGACCGTCTATGGCTGGTTCCCGGTGCCGATGGCATTCCCTTGTGGTACCATTCGAGCAAGATCCCACTATTTGATACGAATAAAGTGGAATCGAAACGACAAGTCGTTGGCTTAGCTGGTGTTTTGCGTCCTGCTCAGCACAACGGAACACAACACGCTGACTACGCCCGGTTAGCTCCGGCACTCAATTACGTCACCAAACATTATGCCAAACCGCAGGATGTCCGCGATTTAGCACAACGCGCAAATTTATCGTGCAGCCAACTACAACGTGAATTCCAACGTCTGCTTCACCTCACCCCCAGCGCTTATATACAAAAAGTTCGCGTCTTGATGGCTCGCCATTTATTGGAGCGCACCTCATTAGCCGTTGGTACGATTGCCCTGGATACCGGGTTTTACGATCAAAGCCATTTTACGCGGATCTTTACCAGCCAAACGGGCTTAGCTCCTTTGGCTTATCGCAAACGATTTACCGCAGCTTACTAAGATCACTCGGATAATAGCGCTCGGATAATGACTTCATATGCTCCAAGATACGCACCTGCGATGATCATGCCTAAATAGCAAAATCAAAATCATGTCACCAAGTATGAGGATTTACTTAATTCCCGTTATTTACTCACCATACCAATTATTACCCACAAGAGCAGTAACCCATTAAATCCCAGGCCGATGATGCCTAGGATGGTGACTGAATTCTTCTTTATCACACCTACGATACCCAGCGCTAATCCCACAAAGGGCCAGATAAACGAAAATAATCCCAGCATACCGGATGCAGCCATGCGTTTACCATCTCCCGCCTGCGCACCAACGACTAAAGAATTAACGGCGATCAGCAGGAAAATCCAAAATAAGGCAAAACAAACGAGCGATAAAATACCAAATAATGGACTACGACTACGACCCTGCTTGGGACTCAATCCGCGTCCAACTGGCCGCGGTTGCTGGCGTGGTTGTGAACGAGCGCCTAGACGTTGCACGGTTCGAGTTGTCGTGCGTGGATTAAGGCCATCTCGTTGAGCCGTTGATCGACCAGTCGAAGATTGTTTAAGTGTTCTAGTCGTGGTGCGCATAGACCAGCGAACCCAAGGGTTTTCCTTACAGCGCAAGGCTGGTCGTGTTTTTTGTGTGAAACAACGCTTTAATCCGCATACGCCGGAGTCACTATCGACATATTGGGTTTAAAAAATACCTGCGAATAATTTACTCGCAGGTATTCTTAACTCATTCAACCGCCGACTTTTATGCTTCAGCTGTTTTTATGTTACTTTGGTGCTTCAACCGGCGCTGGTTTTTCTGCCGCGGCTTTTGCCGCGGCAGCTTTGTCGGCGGCTGCTTTTTCTTCCGCAGCGGCTTTATCCGCAGCGGCTTTTTCTTCCGCCGCTTTTAGCTTGGCTTCTAATTCAGCAGTGGCGGCTTCGGCAGCTTTGCGCGCGACGGCTTCTTCTTCTGATTTCTTTTGCGCTAATTCCGCCGCTTCTTTGGCTAATTTAGTATCTAATTCGGCTTTGGTTAATTGTTTGCTGGTTTCGTCAATTTTCTTTGTCGCTTCAAGTAATTGTGCATTTAGCTGTTCTACATTTCGGTTTAATCTGGCCGCTTCCTCTTGGCTTTTCATCATCATATAACCCAAGCCGCCAATTGCCGCTAATAACACAACCATAAAGAGGATTATGACAATCATAAATCCATTTGACGATTTCGCTGGCGCTGGTTCTGACACGATTGCCTTTGCTTCACTACGAACTGGGTTTGGACGCGTAACATTGCCCATGCCTTTGCTAGGCTTGCTGGTCACTACTGGTTTATCATCTTGATGATGATCCGCTTTTTCTTCGTCTTCTTTATCATTTTTATCGTTATCAATGGTGAATTGTTGCTTTGCCGGTGCTTTGGTTGGCTCGGGCAAAGGAGTCTTCGCTTTCACCGCAGCTAAACGATCGCTACCACGACGCACGACTTTACCAAATTTAGAATCGTCTTTGTTTTCAACGATTTCTTTTGGTGGATCTTCGAAATTCAACAAATCATCAATCGACATTTCTTTCGCTGCGGTACCTGCTGGTTGCGCAACGGTTAAAGCGGGCGGCGGCAAGGTTGGCATTGCAACGACTGCTTTTGCCGGAGCGGGTGGAGCTGGCGGCGCTGGCTTGGCGACGGCTGGTTTAGCCACCGCTGGTTTGGCAACGACTGATGGTGCGGGTGGCGGCGTGTCATCTTTTAAGATGGGCACACCACGACTTGGCGTATGAGTGGGTGTCGCAATGGCATCGGGCGAGCCCGCTGCTTCGGCCGTTTGCACCACTTGCAATATTTGCGTATTACCGGTGGCGTTAGGGCTTAATTGTCCGCTACGTAAAACTAATTGGACCGCATTACAACTTGGACAGTGAATATTTTCGCCGGCATACATGGCCGGAATACGTGCTTTAAATGCGCACGACGAACAAGTGAAACGCACTTTGTCGCCTGGTGCGGCGGCTGGTGCGGGTTTCGGCGATGGACCTTTAATGGTGGGTTCAGTCGTAATCGTCGCCTGCGGATTGGCAATTTTTGCGCCGTCATCAGCCGTCTTTAATTTAGCGATCGCAACCGTGTCGCCAGTCGACGGACTTTCCTGATCTTCCGGTGTCGCGATTTGTACCGTATCACATTTTGGACAGGTCACCGCCAAGCCCATGTACTGCGTTGGAATACGCGCACGATATCCACAACCAACACAGATAAAGCGTGGATCGCCAACGGGCATTTCGGGCGCCCCTGGATTACGCTCTAGCGCAGCCGGATTTGCTGATGGCGCTTCGCCTGCAACGACTTGCGGCGCATGGCAACCTGGGCAACGAATGGCTTTGCCGACATAATGCTTGGCCAATTGTGCTTCAAAATTGCACTGCGAACAAATAAACAAAACATTGCCTGGCCGAATGGTTGTTTTATGTCCTGCCGTTGGAATTTTACTTAATTGTACCGTTTTACCGGTTGAGCCAACGGCACCATCAACATTGGCAATTTGAGCGGCGTCACAACTCGGACACTTAACGGCCATACCGGCATATTGTGCGGGAATACGTGCGCGATACTGACAACTACCACACACAAATAAAATCTTTTCGGCGTCACCAGACATCGGTTGCGTATTCGCTTTCTTCGTAACGGCAGGAGGCGCTAGAGGTGCGGTTGGCACCTCCGACGTAGCGGGCAAAGTCGGATTAATTCCGGTACCGTCTTGTTGGGGAATTTCATGTTCATGTTTGCATGACGGACATGCCACGATTTTTCCCGCATGTACAACGGGGTAACGGGAACGTCGTCCGCAACCGGGACATTTAACATCGATGCCGCTGAGCAGGTCCATAGGATCGCGAACTATGGTTAAGATTCCGCACTTGTCAGCCCTGACCTCCGACTAGGTCGGATGGGTGGAGGGTACGGGGGACAGGGTACGAGGGACTGGCCGAGACTGTTCGATTTGACTGGTCCGATGTCCGATGTCTTGCGTGATTTACGATTTGAATTGGAAAGTGAGGCTAAGGTGCGACTGCAGAAAGGCTGGAACCAGCTCTAGAGCAACCTCAATTTTATCCTGGTTAGGCCATCGGACATCGGACAAGCCGAAGGCGATCGGACATCGGACTTATCAAAACGATCGAACGTTTCAAATCCGCTTAAGCAAATCCCGCGCACACCACGCAATCAGGTCTTCATGCCGAGGTTCGGTCAGCCGATGATCGCCATCGACTAAGTGCAGTTCGATGTTGGCGTCTTGATCGGCGTAGCGACGGCTTTCCCGCCAGTCGACGGTCTCGTCTCGGCGACCATGAACGATGACCACCGGAATCTCGGGGGCCAGCGGGTAGCCCGGAAGCCGTTCGGCGCTCTCCAGAAACCCCACCCCCAGCGGGAGTTCTTTTTCGCTACCATGATGGAAAAACTTTCGCTGACCCGTACGCCGCCATTCAGCCACCGCAGCGGAACCTAACTTTTCCGCCCAACGTTCCCCAAAACCAAAAGCGGGAGCAATTAATAACAACGCATACGCTCGCGGGATCCGCCCTTGTGCCGCTAACGTTGCCGCCGTGTAAGCACCTAGACTAGATCCAATAACCAACAGCGGTTCACCATCATCTGGCAATGCCGCAACAGCGGCTGAAGCCCTGTCCATAATACGATCCATGGTCAAGGTGGTGAAGTCTTCACCTTCAATGGCAGGAATCGAATACGAGGTTAATTGACTCGCTAACTGTTGCCCCAGCGCGGTTCCCTTTGCCGTTTTGGGACCAGAGGCGAAACCGTGGAAATAGATGGCGTGCATGGGGAGTCCAGTGATGCGAGATGGTGAGGGCAATTTAGTTGTATTAGAAGTCCGATGTCCGATGTCCGATGTCCGATGTCTTTCGTGATCTACGATTTAAATTAGAAGGTAAGATAAATATGCGACTGCAGAAAGGCTGGAGCCAGTTCTACCAATCTCAATATTTTATTGGCCCAGACCTCGGACATCGGACAAGCCGAAGGCGATCGGACATCGGACCAGTCAAGTCGGACAAGCCGAAGGCGATCGGACATCGGACCTATTATTAAATTCCTTCAAACAAAATCGTCGACAAATACCGTTCGCCTGCATCGGGAAGAATCGTCACAATGGTCTTGCCAGCAAATTCGGGCAGCGCGGCTAAGCGCACCGCAGCGGCTACTGCGGCGCCACAACTAATTCCGCACAGAATGCCTTCTTCTTTCGCTAAGCGTTTTGCCATCTCGATTGACTCTTCGTTGGTGACCGTTTCCACCCGATCAACCATGGATAAGTCGAGGTTGTCGGGCAAAAAATTCGCGCCAATACCTTGGATTTTATGCGGCGATGGTTTAAGTTCTTGGCCTGCGCGCTTTTGCGAAATTAAAGGGCTAACCGCTGGTTCAACGGCAACGCTGATAATGGCTTTGCCCTTAGTTTTTTTAATATAACGCGAGACGCCAGTAATGGTGCCGCCAGTGCCAACACCAGCGACAAACACATCAATGTTACCCTCGGTATCATTCCAAATTTCAGGACCGGTGGTGGATTCGTGAATCGCTGGATTCGCCGGGTTACTAAATTGGGACGGCATAAAATAATGTTTGGGATCCGACGCGGCAATTTCGTTCGCCTTATTTACCGTCCCTTTCATTCCTTCCGCTGCTGGCGTTAAAACTAATTTTGCTCCCAACATCGCCATCACGCGACGACGTTCGATCGACATCGAATCAGGCATGGTCAACGTCAACGCATAACCGCGAGCCGCCGCGACGAATGCTAAAGCAATTCCCGTATTTCCGCTCGTCGGCTCAACAATTTCCATGCCTGGTTTTAATTTACCGCTTTTTTCTGCGTCCCAAATCATCGCCGCACCAATGCGGCATTTTACCGAATAGGCGGGATTGCGACCTTCGATTTTCGCCAACACCGTGGCCTTGCTGGCACCAACGACGCGATTGAGTTTTACCAACGGCGTACGACCGATGGATTGGGCATTGTCGGCATAAATAGGCATGGAAATTCCTACGCTTAAAACGGTGGTGGTTAAGAGTGGTTATGAAGGGTGGCTACCATTTGCTCACAAATGGCGGAGGCAAGTGTGAGAATTACCCTACGTCTTTGCCATGGCCAACGTCATCATTGCCTAAATCAAGAGACAATGAACTGGAGGAACGTAGTGACTGTGTTCATGCATTCTTTCTTCCGGCATACATGCCCCAGAATTGGTATTAGTCCTTTGGCAGTACTTTGGCGCCCTTATTTCTTTTGGGCGCTTTGACGTCTTTTGTTTTGGTCTTTGCCTCCACCACTTCCGCCGGAACCACTTTTGGCTTCTCCGACAAATGATGGGTAAAACCCTCAAAATGAATGCCCGTCGAAACGGCTTTGGCGGGGAAACCAAACCATTCAATCGACTC
>CANETI010000046.1 GCA_947440715.1 Planctomycetota bacterium
TGGCGCGCGTAACGGCGGCAAATCGCGGCCTTAAATTAGGCGCGAACGATCGCGTTCTATGGTTGTTACCGATGGCCTACCATTTTGCGGTTTCCATTCTGCTCTATATTCAAAACGGCGCCGCTATTATTTTTGGTAATGCGCTACGTGCATCGGGCACCGCCACCATCGCACGTGAACATCAGGTGACGTTTGCCTATGGCAGTCCATGGCACATTCGTCGTCTCGCCGAATTACCAGTTGGCGTTGATTTACCGCCAACACTTCAACGCGTGGTTTCAACCACGACCGCATTAGATGCGACCGCCGCCGCTGATTTCCGCGCCCGCCATGGACTCGGCGTTTCCCAGGGACTTGGCATTATTGAAGTGGGATTACCTTTTATCAGCGATGGCATGGTCGATGAAAAACCAGGCGAATTAGGAAAACCATTACCTGATTACGAGATTGCTTTATTTGATGAACAGGGGGTTTTAGTTGCGCCGGGACAATCGGGGGAATTAGCCCTACGCGGTCCTGGGTTATTTGATGCCTACCTCACCCCATGGCGACCATGCGACAGCGTTTTGCATCAGGGCTATTTCCGTACTGGCGACCGCGCTGAATGGACAACTACAGGTGGCATTCGTTTATTAGGTCGACTCAAAGACGTTATTAATGTTGGCGGGGTAAAAGTATTTCCACTGGAAGTCGAAAGTGTCCTAGATGCGCATACGAGCGTCGTGGCCAGTCGAGTTCATGCGCAACCAGATGCACGACTCGGAGAACAAGTGCATGCCGATATTCAATTAATACCAAACACGGACGCGGCGACAGCGACTGAGGCGCTTGCCGCCTGGTGCGCTGAACGATTAGCTCCGCTGAAACGCCCTGCGGGTTATACGATAGTCGAAAAATTAGCGATGACCGCGAGCGGTAAAGTGGTTCGCTAGATGATTTCAATAATGTCTATTATTTATAAAGGCCGCGCCTGTTTTGTATCTGCAAGTTTCCCGCTTATCGGGGCTTGCACAAAACCGAGGGAGGATCAATGCTGGTTTTCACTCTTTCGTCTGAAGGGTATCTCTCTATGAAACTCGCTCTGCTTTTCCTGCTGAACATGATGACTCATTTACTGGCAGCAGATCTGAAACGATTCGCGCCCGCGATAGAATTCACTGGCGTCGAATGGCTGAGCATAGGGGATTCCAGGCAGGGATTCCTCGGCCAAACAAAACATGGACGCATCAATGGTACTCAGGAACTGCAATGGCTGGGACGCACGTATGATATCCAGTCCGTGGAGCAGGCCGCAAACGGGGTGATCGAAGTGACATTTCCCGACGGTAAAATGTCCATGACCAGGGACCAGCATGGTTTCTATACGGTCGACATCTCCACCTCCCACTCAGTGGTGGCGGTCTTTCGCTTCCGAACGACACGCAAGGCGTTGGCGCACGACGATTGGAAATAAGCAGACAGCATCAGCAGGAAGCGACTGCGGATCAGGAAAATTAATTGGGAAATTCGAGGACAAGCATCGAATCATTAACCTGTAAAACTGATTGGACACTTATCTTAGATCGTAATAGCGAGGCTGCCAAGATGCAGGCGCAATGATCTAGTTGCGAACCAGGATTATTTGATGGCGGACAAATTGGCCATGACCACGATCCATAGAGTCGTATCTAGCGAATTAACTGTAGCACCACAATGGTTTATTATTCCTCTTTCTCCTTTTCTTTTTTCGTGGGTGCACCTTGACCAGTACCAAATTGCGGAGGTGCAGGGGTGCCGTCTCGTAAGCGATTAATCGTATAGCAAACTAAGGTATTTATGACTTCGCTGCCATCCGCCGCTTTTATATTTTTTAGATTTAACTCGTAGACATAGCCAGGTTTTAGATCATCCAAAGTCAAAGAAATCGTGGCCTTGTCAGCGCTTAGGGTGAATGCGGTGATATTCGGTTTTGCTATATCATCCTGCTTGGCGCCATAGGCTTCATGATATTCGTAAAAATAGCGTTTGAATTCAAACGAAGTCGCGGCCGTATCTGCGGCAAGCGGTTTAGTAAAGCGAATATCGAAACCGTTTTTCGTCAGCGTCATGCCGTGAATATCCATCGGCATGGTGCCTTTCCAACGCAGGCGTTGAATGCCTTCTCCACCAGCCCAGCTTAAATGCGTATGCCCAATATAAAGAGATCCATCTTTAGGATTAAAGGCTAAGCGATTATTGCCGTTTGATAGTCCATTTTTATCCATGAATGGCAGGCATGCTCCTTGCCAAGAACCGGCAACATTTTCAGGTAAGAGGCGCATGAGACGGCTGATATTCATTTCGCCGACAAATAGCTGATTCGCATATGGACCGAATTTGCCATTTGTCGTATCAAGTAACGGCTGGGTGGGAGAGTTTGCCATTATCGATTGCGGAAAAAACATCGTTTCGCGCGTGCGTAATTTATCAATTTCTGCAACCGGTACATTGAGCGGGTGACCTGACTTCCAATCTTTGCGCCAGACTAAGCTAGCTGGATGGCCATAAAACTTATCTTTCTCAATGGTAAATAATTTACTGCTGCCAAGCCAGTCGCCTTGATTGTCACAAACGAACAAGTTGCCATCGGCATCAAATCCGAGGCTATTGGGGGAGCGAAGGCCACTAGCCCAGGGTGTTATCGCGCCGGTTTTCCCATCAACTTTCATCACCCAGCCACGATAGGGGACCACGGAATACATGCGCCCAACTTTTCCTTTGGCGGTTTTCCAGTTGCTGGTCATGTCTTTTTGCTCGACGTTAAAATGCCGAAATTCACCACGTATTTCACTGTGAATCGTGTCGCCATTGGAAGCGACGTTAAGTCCAATAAATAGATCGCCGTTCTTGTCTTTTACAGGACCGAAAGCGAACTCATGGTAATTGCCACTGATGCCAAAACCGTCGGTAACAGTTTCGAAAACATCGGCAGCTCCATCTCCATCGCTATCAATTAAACGAGTTAATTCAGGGCGCTGCATGACCAATATTTCACGATCACTGACGGCAATAATCCCTAATGGTTCATGGAGGCCAAAGGCAAATTGATGCCAATGTTTGTGTTCGGCGTTATAGGTGAATACTTCACCACGATGAAAACAGGCGAACAGCGTTCCAGTTGGGCTAACGCTCAGTCCACCAACTTGCGGGTCGAGGCCCATTGGCAGCGGTATGGTTTCGATGTCATAATGGTCGGCGATGGACGCCGCTGACACGGTGGAAATAAAACTCAATACGACGACGATTAATAAAAAGCGGTTCACTTGGCATCCTTTGCGGCTGGGATGAGTGTTACGGTAAAGGACCGTGCTGATCCAGCCGGAATAGCTAAGACACCCTTGGTGAAAACGCCCACGTTACTGGTAAATAAATCATTTTGCGCGGCATCGACGACGTAAAAGAACGCTTTATCGCTATCGATTTGAAAAGAAAAACTGACGCCTTTACCTTGTTCGTGCTCGCGAATTAATTCTTTCACGGCGATGCCGTCAATCTCGTAACGAAATTCAGGAAAGCCTTGTTTTAAGGCATAGCCTTTAAATGAAACGGTTGCTGCCGTGCTCGATGATAGGCGTAATGGCGTTTGATCACCGGCCGTCCACACGGTGTCCCCGACTAACGCAACGCGACCGCTGCCGTTGGATTTCCAATGCTTGGATGAATCGACACCCGCACCGCGCCAAATATAGCGAGGACGACAGGCGCTGGCGTCCCAACATACATTGATGTCGCCAGGCAACATCAGAGCAATTGATGCCGGATTTGAGTTGGGCATAAATAAGCGATACAAATACGGACGCACTAATGGATAGGCATGTGGATTCGTTTCTGGTTTCTCGACGACGGCTTTTAGTTTGGGCATTGGCACACCAACATACATATCACCAAACATAATCAGCCCGTGTCCTGGGTACGTGCACACGTAGGGATAAATGCCTTTTTCTTTTGGTGCCGTAAAAGTGAGTTTGGCTTTTGCGTGTGGTTTAACTTCTGGGATAGCCGCAATCACGTCGTCAGTTTTGGGAACAAAACCAGTGGCGATCGCTTCTGCGCCCATGGCCATGGCGGCATTGACGGCATCCATACGTTTGCCGGGTTTAACGAAAACCATATTATGCGGCATATCGGTCGCATCATCATTTACGAAATTAATAGAAACTTTGGCGCCTGGTTCGACAGCGAACTGTTTCACGTCGTATTGGAGACCGCTAACGGCTTTAATGGTGATGGTGTCGGCCGCATGGGTCACCGACGTGCTCAACAGGGTTCCAGCGATAATTAAAATCAGGTTAAATAATCGCACGAGAACTCCCGAAATGAGGATAACAACCAGAATGACCAACGTTTAGCAAAATTGCGCTACGCCAGTTACCCATCAGGATACCCATATTGAGAGGATATCGTTGTGTGCCAATCGCCTAAATTTACACGGTTCGACGCACGGATGGTTTATTTAAGTCATCGTCGAGTGACTAATTAGGCGAATTATTACGCATGTGCCGACAACGATCAGATCAGTGCTCTAAACAGCATGTTTAGAGGGGGCTGTTCATCTGCGCCCCTGATTATTTTTCTGGTGTGGTAACAGAGGGGGTCGTGGCTGGTGTCGTCGTTACTGGTTCAGTGTTTGGGGAAGTTGATTTCAGGCCATTGGCATATTCGCCAAGAATGCGACTAGCCTCGGCTGCGGCTTTGCCCGTGGCTTCACCAACTTGTTTCGCCGCTTCACCAACTTGTTTCGCCGCATCGTTAACCAGCACCGTCGTGTCATCGGCGACTGACCGAGAGCTTTTATCAATGGCCTCAATCGCATCACGAGTTGCTTGTCCGGCCTCAAAGGCTGCTGAGGCAGGTTTGACTGTGGGGGTTTCGCTTTTAGCGGGCACGATTGGAGGCATGACCCGTGGGTTTTTTCCAGCCAAATCAATCATCAAGGTCATGCCGATGCCAAAGGCAACAACGAGTCCCGAATAGATGCAAAAGCGACGTAATGAGGCGTTCATGCACTGACGACTCTATAAAACATTTTCCCGATGCTATGGGCAGACGTGTCGGGAATTACTTCTGAAGATCAACAATTCTCCATTGGGCCCTGGTCAGGTCAGATTTACCACTAAAAAGTGATCCATGATCGCATTGACGCAGCTCGCTTCGTATCTTCGTCTCAAGCAAGAGATTGCGAAATTCATTGCCGATCCCGCAAGTGGATTTCAAGAGTCTCGTCGTCATCTGTCAGAGGGTTTATCGCGTTCGTTGACCATGTTTCAGGAAAATTGGTCGTATAACACGCAACCAGGCGGCTACACATTTTCCCATGAACGGCATCGTTATAGCGTCTTTGTCGCCGTTGATCCCGTGCGTAATGCGCATTTTACTAGTCAGGAATTAGTCTCTTATTTGCGGGCCAACACCACGCTCCACGAGATTAATCAACTGGTGGTAGATATGTGGCTAACCCATGCCGCCATTCGTGGTGAGGTCACTCACAGTGGGCATGGCTGGATGTTAACCGAGCGTGGATATTCAGTCTGTTAATTGGGTGTTCGTCTAGGCGGATCTGGTTGCTCTATGCGACTGGCAATTTTTTTCACGAAATCACCAATGCGCTCATAGACCACCGAACTTCCTTCGCCGCGAACAATGACATGACGATTAAATGACATCATCGCTAATTCTTTTTCTTCCGAACGGATATTTTCCAGGACCACTTGGGCGCTTTTTGGATTGACGATCGGATCGTGATCGGCTTGCAGAATTAAGGTTGGCGCATGGACTTCGGATAAATGACTTCGTGTGCGTTGGATGAGTCGTTCAAGTTGGTGGACGCCAGATAAATAATTAATCGGATAATTGGTGTCAGGATTCTCTGCGTCATTGGTAAATCGCCGATAGGCCGCCGAAGGTAAGCGCAACGTATCCATAATTTGATTCCAGCCCACCACCACCGGTACTAAGCGCGCCGAAGGATCCTGTAATTGTAAACACGGGCTGATAGCGAAACAGCCAAGAATATCGTGCTGCATCGAGGCCGCCTCTAAGGCTAATAAACCACCAGCAGAGAACCCGCCAAGAATTACCTGCTGACATGAATTGCGCACAATAGTGACGGCACGCAGGTAACTGCGTAACCAATCTTCAGCAGTCACATGAGCTAATTGTTCAGGTGCCGTGCCATGTCCTCGTAGGCGTGGGACATACACCGAGAATCCAAGACCATGTAAATATTGGGCGAGAAACAAGACTTCGGCAGGGGCAGCTAAATAGCCATGACACAAGACAATGCCGACGCGATTATTCGGACGATGCAAAAAGACGGGCTTGCCGATATTTTCAGGTTTTAAATGAGGCGATAACGACATCAGTCGTCGTTCATCCTGGAATTCACTTTGTTCTTCTTGGATTAATAAAGACGCCAATGTCCGTCGCCGAACCGTAGCGGGAAGCGTGAGCGCATTGCGAATCATGCGCATGGCTTTGCGCATCGGTTCTAATTCATTGGCAATAACGGCGACCGTATTTTTTAAACGAATGTCGTGAAAGGAATGTTCTTTGAGTAGGACGTCTCGATTAATCGTGTAGGTGTCTTTATCGAGTGTGGCGATGCCCTCGATATTCGCTAACCCCTGAACGCTGGTGAGTGGTTCATAAGGGAGTCCGCAAACCATATCGATTAAATCACGGCTGATACTGGGGTGACTGCGGCGCTTGCCATCCACCTGTAATTGACGTGCGGCGATGTAGAGCGATTGATGGAAGTCTTCGGCTTTAATGCGGTCGCTAGGCAACACGCGTAAACCGGCACAAAACAAATGATCAAAATTGATGGTTAGGCGAGTGTAAATATCATGCACCATGCGCCGCGTTAGTCGATTTTTTAACGCCCCCATGATGTGGTTCGCTTGCCGTAATTGATCAACGAAGGGCATTTCTTTCTGCAAGGTCGGCAATAACAAACGAAGATAATGTTCCAGACGTAGGGGTTTGCCAAAATAAACGCTAATATCAGTTTCGCTGAATAATAAACAGCCTTCTAAAACGAGTTCTTCCTCTAAGACGCTGGGCATTTGTCGAAACATCCACTGGGCAATGCGGTGAACGATGTTGCGACCAGGGCGAATGGGATAATAAGTAATGTTGACCGGAATGATTTGTAGGTCAGGTACGTCGATGTCATTGGGGCCACATAAATGATAACGGTTTTCATAGCGCGTCATTAAATCGCGGTTGTTTTGCTCGCAGGCCTGGCGATACAGTTGTCGGTATATCATGGTTTTGAGTGCCATAATGGCGGCACCCGTATGCGGCATGCCTTCACGATCTGGGACGTTGATCTTGTATTGTCCCTTCGCCCAGATCTTTTTATTTTTGACCATCGAACCTTCGGGATAAATCAACCAGTCATGACGACCGGTCATAAGATCCTCGATAATGGTGTGTTTCACCACGGGATCGCCGGTTGGCCGTGCGCCAATCGACATCAAAAAATCGCCAAAACGTCCACGGAAAAGTTTATGGAAGGCCAGCGAATGAACGTTACGACCTAAATGACCGTCGATAATATACGGAAGCACAAACGTTTCGAAACGAGTGAAATGATTAGCCACAAATAGCACAGGTCCCGGAGCAACATTTTGCACGCCTTCGACGCGAATCGTGCTGTGCATGAGCGCTTCAATAACACGCAGCGTGGTGCTGGTCGCTTTACGCGCCATGCGCGTGTAACGCGTCGTTGGTGTAGGTCCACACTGCTGCCCTTGCACCGGACGTAAATCGGTGCCGAACCCAGCCCCCAATGGATCGACCATCGGAGGATCTGGGTAAGCGCTAAAAGTGGTTAAGCGTTCTTGCCGATCCATTGCACACCGTCTTCCATCCAGCGCATGTCGCCGTTAAGTACTGCCTTACCGACTTGATTCATTAAATGGTCATCGTTAGTCGCCATTTCTTTAAAATGTCCTTCAATGCGACGCGTGGCATCACGACAGAACATATCCGCTAGACTGAGAACGTTCTTATCTTGGCCACGTTTTACTAACGAATGGGCATAACTGCACGTTGCCGCCATCGCAAATAATTCAGTGCCAATATCCATCAGGCGACCAAGCAGGATTTGTTTGCGCTCCAATTTGTCGCGATACAGCCCCATATAGTGAAAAATCGTGCGGGCCAAACGATGCGAACAGGCATGGATATATTGATAATGACCGGCCAAAGAACCCATTTCATTGTGTGCTGACCACAGGCTCGAATTCACCCACTGCTTGACGTACCAACCACTATAGAACGTGGCTAATTTCATCCCGGCTTTCATTTTCACGCCAATGGGATTGTGTACTTTTAAGACATCGCTGGCCAGATTTAAATGTGGATCCATCGCTTCGCGCGCGAGGAACAATTTCATAATTTCGCTGGTGCCTTCGATAATCATATTAATGCGCATATCGCGCATCATACGTTCGACCGGGAAAGGTTCTTCGCCACGAGCTTTGAGCGAGGATGCTTTTTCGTATCCGCGACCACCACGCATTTGCATGGTCATATCGACGATTTTCCAACCCATTTCCGAACAGAATAATTTCGCCATCGCTGCTTCAATGCGAATATCCTGATCCGAACGATTCGCCCAATGACTGGTCAGCCACGTCACCGCTTCCATGGCGAGGGTGGTGCTGGCAATAAAGGCTAATTTATGGCGACCTTGTTCATGCGCGCCAATCGGTAGGCCCCATTGCACGCGATCATTACCCCAACGACGACAGAACGACAAGCATTGTTTAGCGGCTCCGGTACATGCTGCGGGTAATGTTAACCGACCAGTATTCAGTGTGGTTAGCGCTAATTTAAGTCCTTTGCCTTCGCCCCATAGGACATTTTCAGCCGGTACTTTGACGTCTTTAAAATACATCAGGCCATTTTGAATAGCACGAATACCCATGAAATCACAGCGGTGGGCAACGGTAATGCCTGGGGTTTTACCTTCGACGATCAAGGCGGTAATTTGCGTGCGTTCACGGCCATTGACCATTTTGGGCGCGGTCTTTGCCATCACCACTAATAAATCAGCAATCGGACCGTTGGTGCACCACAGCTTTTCACCATTGATCAGGTAATGTTTACCGTCCGGTGTTAGCGTAGCCGTCGTCATCATTTTGGACGGATCAGAACCAACGCTCGGTTCAGTTAAAGCAAAAGCTGAAATACTGTGTTGACTAAAGCGTGGGAAAAACGCCTTCTTTTGTGCTTCAGTACCAAAAAGTTTAAGCGGTTGTGGTACGCCGATTGATTGATGTGCGCTAATGAGCACCGCCGTAGAAGCGCAGTACGATGCAATGCGCATCATCACGCGGTTGTAATTTACCTGGGATAATCCCAGGCCACCGTATTCCTTGGGCACTTTCATGGCGAAGACGCCCATTTTGAATAATTCGTCGATTACTTCTCCAGGAATGGTGCGCGATGCATCGACTTCTTCCGCATCCAGATTGGCCTCTAAATAATCGCCAACCTTTTTACATAGGACATCGCCAATCTTTTGTTCTTCGGCAGATTGGTGCGGAAATTCCGCGATCATATTGGTGTCAAAGGTGCCCATAAATAATTGTTGAGCAAATCCAGGAAGTGTTGGTTTTGCTTCGCGCGCGCCCTCGGCGACTTCCATGGCGGAGCGTTTATCCGCCGACATTTTCGATAGGTCGATGACCATATCGTCTTCGCCTGGACGTGGTTTCGATTCGGCGGTTGGTTTGAGGTTACTGGCCATGGCTTGCTCCTCAGGACAGGGTGAATTATTAGGTTGGGAAAGGTTGATTGCTACGCGCGAGATCACTGATCATCGTGCAGGGTTGGAAACGTGAACCGCAACGATCCGATAACGACATGAGTCGTTCGGCAACGGTGCGACTACCAAGGTGATTGGCGTAATGCAGTAAGCCGCCTTTTTGTGGCGGAAACCCCGTGCCCATGACCATAGCGAGGTCGAGTGACGAGGCGCGGTCGACGACCTGTTCTTCTAAACAGCGAACCGCTTCATTGACCATAATGAGCAGACAGCGGTCAAGAATTTCATCCTCGCTGACACTGCGAACGGCGGCATGACGAGCACGAATGGCGGCAAGTAATTCGCCATTCGCTTGTGGTTTTTTGTTTTTTTCCTGATGCAGAAAAAAACCTTTACCGCCTTTGGTGCCAAGCAGGTGGAGTTCTTCGTAGGCAATGCGCAGCGAATCGGCGACGACCATGCGCTCGCCATAATGATTCGCTAATATTTTCGCTACCTTGTAACCAACATCTAAACCGACTTCATCGCTGAGGGTAAATGGCCCCATTGGCATACCGAATTTATAAATCGTGCGATCAATCAATTCGATATTGGCACCGTCTTCCAGACAACGTGCGGCTTCATTTAAATAGGGCAGTAAAATACGATTGACGAGAAATCCCGGACAATCTTTTACAATCACGGCGGTTTTTCCAATGCGGCGCACCAAATCCGCAACCGCTGCAATCGTGTCTGGTGACGTTGCTGGTCCAGCGACGACTTCGACCAAGGGCATGCGATTGACCGGATTGAAAAAATGCATTCCTGCAAATAACTCTGGGCGTTTAAGTCCGACGGCCATATCCGCTATGGATAACGATGAGGTATTGCTGACCAAAATGGTGGTGTCTGAGACATGATTTTCAACTTCGCTTAATACTTTTCGTTTAACGTCTAAGTTCTCGACGACCGCTTCAACCACGATGTCTGCCTGCTTAAATCCGCGAAAATCAATCGTGCCACCAATGCGATGGAGCAACAGATTTGCATCCCCCGGAGTCATTTTTCGCCGTTTCATGACTTGTTTATTATAGTCATTGGCCGTGTGCAGGCCTTTGGCGATAGCTTCCCAGGTCAAATCTTTCATGCGCACGGGTAA
>CANETI010000047.1 GCA_947440715.1 Planctomycetota bacterium
CCGCACACCAAAATTCCATGGGCATGCAATTACAACGGGCCAAGGTCGAACTGTGGCACGGCCGGGCTAAATTCCAAGATGCCAATACCATCGCTGTTACTGGTGTGGATCGCAAAGTACGCTTAGTCACCGCAAAAATAATCGTCATCGCCACCGGATCACGTCCACGTAATCCGCCAGAAGTACCAATCGATCACCAACATATTTTAGACAGCGACTCAATTTTATCGCTGACCTATTTACCGCGCTCACTCACGGTGCTTGGTGGTGGCGTTATTAGCTCTGAATATGCCTCCGTATTCGCCAGTTTGGGCACCAAAGTGACCATGATTGATAAAGGAGAACGCCCACTGGCCTTCCTTGATCCAGAATTAACCGACCGCTTTGTCACCGCCTTAGGCGAAAATAATTCCTGCTACATCGGCGGACGCTCGTTGAAGAAAATCGAATGGGACGGACTCAGCGAAGTCGTGACCACCTTGGATAACGGCTTTGAAGTACGCAGTGAAAAAATGATTTGTGCCCTAGGCCGCACCGCAAATCTAGACGGTTTAAATATTGAAGCCGCCGGGCTTGCCGCCACCAATCGTGGTATTTTAGCCGTCGATGCCAGCTATCGCTCAGCCGTACCGCACATATTCGGCGTCGGTGACGTCATCGGACCGCCATCGCTCGCCTCCGCATCCATGGACCAAGGCCGTCGCGCCATTTGCAATGCACTGGGTCAGCCCCCAGGCGTTCCACTCGAAATGATTCCGGTTGGTATTTATGCCATTCCAGAAATGTCGAGCGTCGGCCTGAGTGAAGCCCAAGCACGCGAAAAATACGGCAACGTCCTAGTTGGCCGAGCCCATTTCGGTGAACTCGCTCGTGGTCAAATCGCCGCCGTACAAGACGGTTTACTTAAAATGGTCGCTGACCCACAAGGCCTGCGCTTACTCGGTGTCCAAGTCGTCGGCGAAGGCGCCGCCGAACTCGTCACCGTCGGCCAAATGGCCTTAATTACCGAACAAGACATCGACGTATTTATCGCCAATACCTTTAATTTCCCAGCCCTGGCCGAGGCTTACCGTTTAGCGGCATTGGATATCGCGCATCAGCGTGAGCAATTAACATCCGCCTAACATCATTTCGTTCTCCTTCATTTCTCGCTCCCGTGGAGAAATGAAGGAGGATAATTTTTCCAATCCTAACAACTCATCATTCCGTCAAAGCGGTCGACTCTGTCCACATAGCGCTGCGGCCTACGTGCCTTGCGCGTTCACTGGTGACGGTTTCAACGCTGACTGGTGGCGCGTTATTTCCAAAATTATTGCGGATATACGTCAGCACCTCAGCTGCCTGCACATCAGTTAATCCCATTGGTGGCATGGGTAGCGGGATAGCGACGCCATAGGTTTTTCCGTCCACCGTAATTGGTCCGGTTAATCCATGCGTTATCACGCGAATTAATGGCGTCACTGATCCACTCACCCAGCTGCCAGATGTCAGCGGCGGATAAAGTCCTGGTAAACCTTTGCCGTCGGCTTGATGGCAGGCGAGGCATAAATGTTCGTAAATCTCTTTACCAGGATGAGGCGGTGGAACAACGGCTCCTGCTAACGCACCCAAATAAGCACTTTGGCTTGCGTTGAGGTTTAATCCCGCGTTTTGCCATGATCTTTCCCATGTTGGACGCATGGCTCGGAGCGATTGTTTCAAGGCAAAATCAATGAACGGATCGCGTGGCTCATCGACTGCCTGCACCACGACTACCGCTGCGGCGGTGGTATTAATAACACTACCTGCGACAATACTTTCTAAACGCACGCGCGAATGAGTGTCATGAATTCCACGCGCTAAGTACGTCAAGGCATCGGGGATTTTTTCGGCTAAAACACCAACTGTACGCATGCCAATAGCACGCACGCGAAAATCTTTACTCGCAATAACCGCCTGCAAGAGCGGTAGCGAAATTCGATCATGGGCCTGTAATATTCCCAACAAGGCGATGGCCATGCGCTCATCGCTCACACCACGTAATACTTCGTCTTCGATGGCCTTTACCACCTCAGCAGAATTTCCATCGCATAATAACCGTTGCACCTGTGCTCGCACCCAGCGCTCTGATGAATGCAACTGCGGTAATAATTGTTCTGGCTTTTTCCCCGCCAGGATAGGAGCCGTCACTGATGCCATGCCAGGACGAGTTAATCGCCAAATGCGGCCATGGGTCCGATCACGTTTGGGATCAGCGTAGCTTGCTTGGTAATGACCAATGGCGCGCGCGCACCAATCCAAAACATAAATAGCACCATCTGGTCCAACACTTATATCAACAGGACGAAATGACGGGTCACTTGAACGAACAATTTTTTCTTCTTGCGTTGATGAAAATCCAGCGCCTTTATCCTGGAGCACATGCAATTCCACCGTATTGCCAAAAAATCCGCCAAGGACGACCGTGCCTTGTAGCTTTTTATCCATCGCCTCAGTACCAATAAATTCTAGAGACGTGGTTTTTCGATCACTTTTAAATAATGCGCCCAAGGCGTCATAAGAGTCTAAGGTTTGCGTGTTAATTAAACCTGGGAGCGACCAATAGCCGTTAGGCCGTTCTCCAGTTTTATGAAAAGGTTGAGCGTAATCATCAAATGCCACGCCCCAACAATTAAAACCCGCTTTGGCCCGGTTAAAGAAACTATCAAGCCGCAAGGTTTTAGGGTTTAATCGCCATATACCGGCTTGCTCTAAGCTGGCTAAACCATGTGGAGTTTCAATTCGTGAATTTGCATGGCGACCTTGCGTAAACCACAAACAACCATCTGGCCCGTAGCAAATCGAGTTAATCATTTGATGCGTGTCACCAATACCAAAACCTGCTAAAATTATCCGTGTACGATCTGCACGGCCATCACCATCCGTATCTTTGAGATGCAATAAACGGTCGAAATCACAGACATACACGCCGCCATCCCCAGGAGCCACGCCCAAGACCATGGATAATCCTTCCGCAAACCGCCAGGTTTTCTCGAAACGTCCGTCGTGGTCAGCGTCCTCTAATACTAAAATATAATCAGCTGGTGCGACATTGGGTAACGGATGCGGATAACTCGGTGAACACGCCACATATAACCGACCGGCCTCATCCCAGGCCATTTGGGTCGGCTTTGATATCCCATCTAATTCACTTGCCGCCAAGCTGATACTCCAACCATCAGCAACCGTTAACGCTGCCAAAGCAGCAGCTGGGGACGGCAACGCTTCGTCAGCCCCAGGCAACGATTGTTGACTTGGAATGGATGGTGCTGGCTGCCCTAAACAGAGCGCATGAATATGTTGATCATAGGCCGCGATCATCGGCTTTTGACTTTCAAATATTGCCATCAGCGATGGACGATCACCACCGGCTTTTGCAAATGGCTGAGTAATACGATCA
Organism: Planctomycetota bacterium; assembly: GCA_947440715.1. GTDB lineage: Bacteria > Planctomycetota > UBA11346 > UBA11346 > UBA11346 > BOG-1363. The sequence continues at coordinate 3,419 of CANETI010000047.1, forward strand.
CCATAAACGAAATTCCAATTTGCTGGACGCCAACTATTAAAAAATAATTTGTTTTTCTGTCCGATGGCCGCAAGCGCGGACTCACTGACGCGCATTTTCGCACCCATTTGCTCAGCGAATAATTTCCCAACGATTTGTGCGCCTGCCTCATGTACATGCACCCCGTCATCGCTTAATCCTGGCTTTTCAGCCAGTGCCAAAACCGACGACCAGACATCGACATAAATCGCACCGCGCTGAAGTGCTATTGTCTGAACCGCATCGGCGTAGGCCTTCACCACCTGATTCCGCTTGGTTAAATCTGGTAAGGTTGTTGAGGTGGTGCGCATAAACGGCAAAGGCGACAACAGGACCACACGTGGCGTACGTACGCTGACACGATCCAACAAACGATGATAGGCTGCGGTAAATGCGGGAATCCGCTCGACGCCATCAAACGCTTCGATTTGGCCAAATTGCGCAATAACCATAGTCGCACCAACCGCCTGCAATTGTTCTTCCCAACCACCAAAATTGAGGTCGCGCCATTGTTCATAGACGGTGTCGGCTTCCCATGCCATGGAGCGAAAACGTGGTCGCAAATTCGCCCATGACGCGGCTAAATACGACTCCAGAACGCCAACGCGATTATCGCGTACGAGATTTTCTTGACCAATAAAGACGACCGTTTCATTGGGCATACCACTCAATTGTTGGCCCCGGAACGGTGTCGGGGTAGTTATCAATCGCGGTTCAGTGATGCGCGCAATAATATCTTCAGCGTCTATTTTGGGATCGTCGGTCAATTCCGTCATCACAATATTACGATACGAAATTTCGGCTTTGCATTTACCATGAATTTGCAAAGCAATACGCCCCGATTGTTCAATATTCACATCTTGCTCAACGTAATCGGCCGTCATCGTTCCATTTAGACGCAAACGGATACGTGGTCCTTTGCAGATGATTTCGTAGCGATTCCATTCTCCGGGTTTTTCTGTCGCCTCGACCAGGGCTTTATCCGCAATTTCCAGCATCTTTTTACGCCGCGATTCATCGTATAGACTACCTGATTTTCCGGCGCCAATGTCCGCTTGATAACCAATCATTTCATGCGCTGGCATGGCCATTCGTTCACTGCGTATTTGCACGCCCCCGTTCACGAATCCTTCGCTACCAATTAAACGGTATTCTAAAGTTAGAATAAAATTACGGTATTTTTTATCGCTGGCTAAAAATTCATTCTGCGGATTTCCGTTTAACGACCCACCAACGATTGCCCCATCAGCTACGCGCCAAACGGTGGTGTCCCCCTGCCATCCCGTCAGGGTCGTGCCATCAAATATGGTAACTGGCACTGGAGCTGGAGTTTCAACCGCCCCCAAATCTTGCGATAGCGATGCCACCAAACACAGGGACATCAACAGTAGCGACGTTTTCCGCGACATAGTACATCTCCCGTTGTGATGGCAGCCAGCATAAGCAAAACGGACCACCAAGCGCAATGGTCTGTTTCTGATCTGACTTGGACTTTTTTGACTATCATCTCATGCTGATCCGTACCTTATGCCGACTACCGATGATCTTGGTCATTATTTAGAACGCATTTCCCCGCGAGTGCAGACCATTTGGCGTGGGCGCTGGTTAAAGGGACAAGTAGAACCTTGGCGGCAATTATTTGATCATGAATTGGTATTATTTCAGGCGGGTAAATGCCGCGTTACCATTACGGATCAGGTTCCTGCTGACGCCCCGCTGAGTAGCCCAGGATTGGCTGGGCCGAATGCTAAGGCATGGTTCGCCATTCCAGCCACCAAAGCCGCACCATGGCGTGCAAAACCATTATCCGGCACGGTGTACGATTGTCCCGCTGGATCGTTTTTGATTATCCCGCCCAATGCGCCCCATTTGACGTTGGTCGATGAAGGCCCCGTCCAACGCACCTGCATTCATTTTGATTGGATTAGCACTTCATGGACACCCACTCCCATATGCACTGTCCCGCCCGATCGTCCTGATCCTGCGTTAGTGCGCTTTGCCCCCGCTTGGATTCCCGCAGGACCAATTCACGGTCGCATCCGTGCGCGTCGCACCGTCGATGATTTAGCCGAAACCTTTTTTCATCGTTGGACCACCCGCCGACAGGATGAACGTTTATCCTGCCGCGCCGTGTTATTAGAAATGTTGACGCGTTTATTATGTGAAGATGGCGATATGCAGCTCTCCGCCACACCGGAATTAGCGCAAGATATTAAACAACTGCTGGATGAACATTTAACTGAAACCACGGCGTTACCGGATTTGCTCATCAAGTTAGATCGAAGTTATGAACATTTATGTCGCGTCTTTACTTCCCAATTCGGCATCCCTCCCATGCGTTACGTCACCGCTGCGCGCATTGAACGAGCGAAAGTTTTACTGAGTAATGCTGATCATTCCGTCGCCGCGATTGGGCAACATGTTGGCTATAGTGACGCAGCTTATTTTTCGCGGCTATTTCGCGCTCACGTTGGGGTGAGTCCGCAGGTTTTTCGCCAGTCGTTGATGGGCGGGTAATTATGACCCGCATTCACAGGAGACGCGGTAACCCGTTCGGGTCACTTAGGCGCGGAGGTGGGAGGAGAAGAAAAGATGACTATTATTTAATCTATTCATATTAGCAGCAAGATCAGCAAGTTGAATCACTTCTTGCTGTCGTGAATTACCTTTCTATTTCACCTCCTCTGACCTCCGCGCCTCCTGTGAATGCGGATCTTCCATACCAAATTTCACAAATTATTTATGGCTGCGCTGGCGTAATCGTTGCTGGTTGCGGTACTGGCGGTCCGATTGGCGCCGGAGTGATAAATACTGAGCCATCGGGATTGGTAATGGTGACGTGTGGAGGATGTTCTTTCACATCAATATTCACGTGCTGTCCGGGTTGGTCGGCGGCGGTGAATTTCGCTATTTCCTCCCAGCCTTCGAGTCCACCATAGGCTTGGATGGTGAGTGTCACCAAACGCCCTGGGCGAATGTGCAGATCGATAATGTTCGTGCCGTAGTCAAGTTCAGTGCGCAACAAACGCGCTTGGCTTGGCCCATCGCCGCCGAGTAAATAAACCTGGGTTGGTGCGGGGCCAGTCCAATACACATTACTATGCCAAAATGGATCGTAGCGATAACGATACCCAGGCGGGCAGTAACCTGGATGTCCATAACCGCCGTACCACCCGCTATAGAAGCCCTGGCTATAGACCACCGTTTCTCGCCCGACCGGACCACGGTTACGCAGGTCACGAACAAAGTCGCGGCTGATGGTGACCGTTATCTGTACCGGCACCCCACTAACATCCCCGGCCACTCGACGCAAATACGGTCCACCGCAGCCAGTTAGGCCGACCACCAAAGCACCTAAGAACAACAGAGAAACGCGCATAGGCACATCCTTATCAGATGGGGTATACGGGTAAAATGGGGAAGGGTTGTCGCGCTCCACACCATTGCGGTGCACACGGTCCTGCCCTCTCTGTACCTAACTGGCTAAAATCTCATGGACGATCGTGCGGAATGGCGGATAAATGCAGGAAACTCCGATATGGGATACCGCTATGACTGCCCCCGTCGACCCAAAAAATATTGAAGCCATTTGCGACCAAGCACGTGAAGAACGTCGCCTGGGATTGCTAATTCTAGAAAATAAAACTGGGGCCGCTCTGGCTGCTGGCGTTCCACATTTTCGTGCCTGCGCTGAGTTATGGGAAAAAGCCGGTTGGCCAACGCGCCACGCGGAAGTATTAATCGACCTGGGCAAACTGCACGCCAAAGCCGGACATCATGCGGATGCGGCGAAAGTTTTTGAAGAAGCGTTAAAGGCTTTAGAACTCGCCAACGAACAACGACTGGCCTTAGATGCCGCCACACGCGCTGGGCAATCACAATTAGCACTCAAGAAAAACGACCTCGGCGTAAACCATTTGGCTCGTGCCTTAAAAATTGCCGAGGAATTAAACGACCATGTGCAAATTGGTATCTGCTTGCTCGACCTCGCCAGTGGTTTAGTCGCACGCAAAGGTAAAGACGATCCCACCGAATCGCTCAAACATTGCGAACGCGCACTCAAAATATTTATTAGTTTCCGCAAAGGACCGTTACGCGCTCAAACGCATGAATGTATGGCCGCCGCGCATGCTTTGTTGAGTAATTTCACCGAATCAGCGCAGCAGTTTGAAGCCAGCGTGACGTTATCCAGTGAACTGGCTCGTTCGTACGATGCGACCGAAACCATGGCGCGATGGGCTGACATGGAACGCCGCCGTAGTAATTTTGACAAAGCCATCGAATTACATGATCGCTGCATCGCCATTCATAAACAGACAGGAAATAAAGCGTTGTTAGCGCAAGCCCTGCGTCGCATCGGTTTAGTCCATGTCAAACGTGAAGCATTTGCCGAAGCCGTTAGTTGCTACCAACAAAGTTTAGATCTCTGCGAAGCGGTCAAAGATGAAGACGGCATTAGTCGTAGTTTATTTTTACTCGGTGCCGCCGAAGGAAATGCACAACACGGCGATTTAGCCATGGTTTATTTGGATCGCAGCCTGGCTGCTGCCAAAGCCAGCAATAATTTACATCATCAAGAACAAGCGCTGTCCGCTATCGCCAGTTTACAACGACAACTGGGCAAAAACGACAAGGCCCTCGGCACCATGCAACAATGGGTGCAAGTATTGGCCAAACTCGGTGAACGTGGCGATCAATTACGCGTACTTGGCAGTATTGCTGAATTACATCAAGAAATGGGCGCATTTGCTGATGCCGAAAATCACTTAGCACGTTTGGTTCAAGTCTGCGTCCATGCCGAAGATCGACCACAACGCTTCCGCGCTCTGCACGGTTTGGGCACGGTCCTCGCCAAACGTGGCGCCCACGAAGAAGCCTTTAAACATTTCCGCGAAGCGCTCGCCGGATTCAGCGATCAACCCAGCATGCGTGCCCGCATTTTACACCAGATGGGCATTTCAGCGCTCAACCTCGTGGAATCGCACTCTGCTTTGGAATACCTGCAAGAAAGCTTGGCCATTTATACCGAACTGAAAGACGACAAAGCACGCGCGCGCTTATTAGTCGACGTCGGCAATGCGCAAGTCGCTCTCGGCAATAAAGACGACGCGAAGGATTTATTCGAAGAAGCTGCGGACATGTGCGAAAATCAAGGCGACCTACGTGCGACGACGATTATTCGTAAGGCGACTAAGGGACTGTAATTGGTTAAACCTATTCAGATGTTTTCCATCAACTTTAAGTAAATACCATGCGGCCAGGTACTATTGCTATTGTCGGTGGCATCAGCTTCGTCGTCATTATGACAATTGTTGTACTGCTTTTTTGGTTTGCCGCGCCACGTTGGCAACCGGAATTGGTGATGCGATATTCGCCGTCATTGTGGCATGTGATAGAAGCACATGGTTATTATAAAAATAATTATTCCTTCAGCGGCTTAGGGGGTGGTGCTATGGTCACACCTATGAGTGGTGTCAGCACCGTACGTAGAAGCTACGGCGCTTCTTATTCCCATGATGCAAATGGATTTGTCATCTATTCTGAACCAACCGCTTTAAATTGTTACTCTCGTTTTGTCGTCGCCTATGGTGATGAAATTTTTCCCCGCATGGCCGCTTTAGATAATAATAAAAATATTCAATTTACGGATGCCGTCATTGATTTCATAGGGAAACACACACACAAACCAGCCGCGCGGAAAATATTATGGCAGTACAGTGATGCGGGGAACCGTGTAGCCAAAAGTATCCTCTACCACAACAACGACCGTATTCCGCAAGGCATTGACAACGCCACTTTGCAGCGGGCGATTCAACGATAAATGAGAACCCCCGTTCTTCGTATTGTGATTGATCACAATACGCATGGGACTTGATCGGTCATCATGTGGCGTCACGGTGTTTGTACCAACGGACATTATCTCACTTCACATCGTCGGAGTCCCCCATGCCCTTCACTATCCCCCTCGGTTCTTCCGCTCCTGATTTCCAGCTGCCTGCGACCGATGGAAAAACCTATCGTTTAGCCGATTTCAAAGACGCCAAAATCTTAGTCGTGTTCTTCACCTGCAATCACTGTCCGTATGTGATTGGCAGCGACGAGATAACTCGCAAGACCGCCAATACCTTTGCCAGCAAGGGCGTTAAAATGGTTGGCATTAGTTCGAATAGTAAGGAAACGTATCCCGACGATGATTTCCCGCACATGATCTCACGCATGCAGGAACATAAATTTCCCTGGGCCTATCTTTACGATGAGTCACAAGATGTCGCGCGTGCCTATGGCGCGTTACGCACGCCACATTTCTATGTGTTCGATCAATCACGAAAATTGGTCTACAGCGGTCGTGGCGTCGATAGTCCGCGCAATGCCGCGAACATCACGGTCAACGATTTAGATCGCACGCTCAGCGAATTGACCAGTGGCAAGCCTATCAGCATTCCACTCACCAATCCTATTGGCTGTAACGTCAAATGGTCTGGCAAAGATGCGCATTGGATGCCTGGGGATGCGTGCGATCTAGTGCCGGCGAAGAAAAAATGATTGGCTGATGTATTGAGAAAATTACCGGACTGGGCACTAGTAGACCCAGTACCAGCCGACTACGCCCTGTGACAACCGCTCCGCTTGGAGCGGTTAATACGCCAACGCTGCGGGATAATACTACGCTGCCCTAAGGCATCCATAACTACACTCCGCAGTGTCTGCTCAGCACACGACACATCTGCGGAGTTTCCCATGTTGCGATATCTTTCGTCCATTTCAATTCTCGCACTGGCTGCGGTATTTATTACCGCAGTAGCTGCCGAGAAACCCAACGTTTTATTTATTGCCGTCGATGATTTGCGACCGCAGATAAATGCCTATGGCAAAACGTTTATGAAAACGCCAAATCTTGATCGCTTGGCAGCGAGTGGCGTGTTATTTGAACGTGCCTATTGTATGGTGCCAACGTGTGGCGCTTCGCGCGCTGCGTTGATGACCAGTATTCGTCCTGCGCCGGATCGCTTCGTTAATCATTTGGCCTGGGCGGAAAAGGATGCGAAGGGCATCACCACACTTAACACTCATTTTAAAAACAACGGTTATACCACCATTAGTTTGGGGAAAATATTTCATCACCCCACTGACAATGAGATCGGTTGGTCAGAGCCAGCGTGGCGCTCTTCATTGAGTGGATATCAAGATACCGCTGCGACTAAATTAGCCGTGGCCGAAAACACCAAAATGTATCCCGACAAGGGAAAATGGAACGGTCCCACC
>CANETI010000048.1 GCA_947440715.1 Planctomycetota bacterium
GCAATTAGTGCACGTTGGTAATTCATCGTGTGGTGGCGAATGTTGGCTTAATAAAGCGTGGGTTGATGCGGATCTCCGATTAGCCACAGGATTTATTGAACCGCATTTCTATGCCGGATTTTCTGGCGGTTCTAAATCCATCGTCCCTGGGCTGGCGGGACTTAAAACCGTTCAGCATTTCCATCGTGCATCTTTGATCGCCGACCCAGGAACCACCTGGGGTGATGTGACGCGAAACCCATTGCAACGTCTCACGCGTGAAATGACCGCGTTGTGCCCGCCGCATGCGATTATTAATGTGACGCTCAATCGCAGTAAGCAAATCACTGGTGTTTATGCTGGTTCAGTAACCGCCGCACATGATGCGGGTTGTCTTGCAGCGACGCACGAAGCGTTGGTACCAGTAACACGGCGTTATCCATTAGTGGTGACCACCAACAGCGGTTATCCGTTGGATCAAAACTTTTATCAAACCATTAAAGGTATTTCCGCCGCCGCGCGCATTGTTGAACCTGGTGGTACCATTTTATCGCTTAGTCGTTGTAATGTCGGCTTGCCTGATGAAGGCGATTTCCGCACCATATTAAGCGACCCACGACCCAGCGCTGAATTACACCGTGCTATTCAAGACACCGTGGTCACACGCCACGATCAATGGCAGGTACAGACGTTATTCCAGTGTTTAGAGCAAGCTCGCGTGGTGTTATATAGTGACCTCACTCCGGCCCAGCGCACATTAACTCGTACTGAGCACACCGATGATCCCGTCGCATTCATCCATCAGTTAGCGCGTGATTATGGCAAACGTTTACCCGTGGCAGTGATGCCGCTGGGACCGTTAACGATTCCGTTGGTGGCGACATCCGGATAAAGCCTGGTTTATCCGGAGAGCAAAAGAAACGTGCTAGTAGAATAAAAGGTCGGAAACGAAGCCTTTAATAATAACGCAACTGTCTATGGAAAAGCAACTTACGAATATTATTACGTCCGCATAAATCGTCTAAACCTTCAACAAAGGCGGTCCTAAGTCTCAGAACACAAAGTCATCAAAATGCTACTCTTGCGCCTCAAGCGCGAACTATAAATCAGCGACAGGCACCCATGATAGAGTGATATAGGAATCACTCATGGATCATGCTGCACTCTTCAAACGTTTGGATCATTTTATGGTCGAAACCCCATCGTGGGGTTTGGCTGATAGCGGCACGCGCTTTGGTACGTTTCGTCAACCGTGGGCGGCGAAAGTTATTGATGAAAAATTTGCTGATGCGGGACAGGTGCAAAAATATACCGGGATTTGTCCGCGTGTGGCGTTGCATATTCCTTGGGATACAGCGGCAGATTGGTCGGTGATTAGTGCCATGGCTAAAGCTAATGGCGTGAGTGTTGGTGCTATTAATCCGAATGTCTTTCAAGATCCGGATTATCAATTTGGCTCTATTTGTCACACGGATGAAAAGGTGCGTCAAAAAGCAATCGCACATCATTTGGAATGTATTGATATTGCGAAAGCAACGGGATCAGACGCGATTAGTTTGTGGTACGCAGATGGCAGTAATTATCCAGGACAGGCCTGTTTCCGTGAGCGCAAGCATCGCATGCAGGATTCCTTGGCTCAAGTTTATCGTGCGTTGCCGAAAAACATGCGTTTGCTAGTGGAATACAAATTCTTTGAACCAGCGTTTTATCACACGGATCTGCAAGACTGGGGTTCGTCGCTGTTGTTGTGCAATAAACTAGGGCCGCAGGCACAGGTGTTGGTTGATACCGGACATCATGCGCAAGGTACAAATATTGAACATATTGTCGCCATTTTGCTAGACGAAGGCCGTTTGGGCGGATTTCACTTTAATAATCGTAAATATGCCGACGACGATTTGACCGTGGGTGCGATCAATCCGTATGAACTCTTCCTGATCTTTTGCGAGTTAGTTGCCGGTGAAGAAGACAAAAATAACGTGGTTCGCGACACGGCGTTGAATTGTTCGTACATGTTTGATCAATGTCCTAACCATAAACCAACGATTGAATCCATTATTCAATCTGCGGTGTGTGTGCAGGAACATTATGCCAAGGCGATCTTGGTTGATCGGGCGGCATTGAAACAAGCGCGCGATAACCACGACGTGGTCTTGTGCGAAGAAATCCTCAAAGATGCCTACAACACCGACGTGCGTCCGCAGTTGGCGGAATGGCGGCGCAACAAAGGCTTAGATCCGAACCCGTTGAAAGCCTTCCGTGCTAGCGGTTATACGAAAAAAGTTACACCAGAACGTGTCGCCAAACGTAAATCGTCTGGCGTCGTCACGACGGGAGCGTTCGGCTAATAACGACCATAGCTAACGACGACTGCCGATGACGAAGGCCGCCGTGATCTAAAAGCAGTCAATTCTGTGGTTTTAATATTCTTATTGGCCATCTAGGATCTCGCCCGCATGCCGCCTCTGATCGTAACGCATGAACTTGGCAAAACCTATGGCACCGTGCGTGCCTTAGGTGGGGTCAGCATGTCGATTGATGCGGGAGAGATCCACGCGTTGATCGGAGAAAACGGAGCAGGTAAATCGACACTCATTAATATGTTATCTGGTGTAGTTGCGCTTAGCGCGGGGACCATCAGTGTTGCTGGTAAACCATTACTAACGGGCAGCGTACCGGCGAGTGAAGCGGCGGGCATTGCCGTGATTCATCAAGAGTCGACCGCATTCGCGCATTTAGACGCACTAGATAATATTTTTGTTGGACGTGAACCACGGCGCTGCGGCGGATTGTTATTAGATAAGCCGCGCATGCGCGCAGAAGCAAAACGATTATTAGAAAGTTTAGGCGAAACCTTACAGGAAGGTTTAGCGTTGTCGGCGTTGTCGGTCGCGCAGCGGCAAATGATTGCCATTGCGCGAGCGATATCAGTGGATTGTAAATTGCTGATTTTAGATGAACCGACGGCGTCGTTATCACAGCGGGAATGCCAGGCGTTATTTGCCGCGATTCAACGGTTAAAAGCTGCTGGCGTGGCGATTTTATATGTCAGTCACCGTTTAGAAGAAATACTTGCCCTTGCTGATCGTGTGTCGGTATTTCGCGACGGTACGCATGTGGAAACGCGTGATGCTAAGGGTTTAAATAAGGATGATTTAATTCGTGCCATGGTCGGCCGCGATGTGGAAGAACATGATCGTGGGGTTGTCACTGCTCCAGGTGCCGTGCGTTTATCCGTGCGTGGTTTGACGCGCGCACCACGTTTTCGTAATGTTTCGTTTGAGGTGCGTGCCGGCGAAATTGTTGGCATGGCGGGTTTAGTCGGAGCCGGTCGCAGCGAAGTTGCTGCCACTATATTTGGCGCGGATTTTCCTGACGCGGGCAGCGTGTCTTTAGATGGCGTGCCGTTGCGCGCGGGTGATGTGCGCGCTGCGATTGCTGCAGGGGTGGCGTTAGTGCCGGAAGATCGTCAGCATGTGGGTTTAGTTTTGCCAATGACGGTCGGTGAGAATTTAGTGCTAACGGTGTTATCATCTTTGGCGCGCGGTGGATTGCGGTCATTGAGCGCGGAAGCCGCCGTTGCCACAGAACAAATGAAAGCCATGGCGGTGAAAGCCGCATCGTCAGCGGTCGTGGCAAAAACGTTATCGGGTGGCAATCAGCAAAAATTAGTCATTGGTAAATGGTTGGCGGCAAAACCAAAAGTATTAATCCTCGATGAACCGACACGCGGTATTGATGTGGGCGCACGGGCGGAGATTTATCGATTAATTCGTCGACTTGCGGCAGAAGGCTTAGCGACTTTGGTTATTAGCAGTGATCTGCCCGAAGTATTGGGTTTGAGTGATCGCATATTAGTCATGCGTAAAGGTAGTATCAGCGGTGAATTGGCGCGAGCGGAAGCGACGCCAGAAAAAGTGCTCGCACTCGCGATGCCGCAAGAAAAGCCCCAGGCGGTGCGGGCATGATGTTTTCTTTCTTACGTACTCGCGAAGTCGCCGTGGCGGGACTTATTTTATTGACCATTATCGTGGTAAGTTGCGTGAACGGTGATTTTTTTAGTGGGCAAAATGCGCGTGATATATTAATTGCGGCGGCGCCTGGAATGATTGTGGCCTGTGGCTTGACGTTAATCATAGTGATGGGCGAAATTGATATTTCTATGGGCGCACTCATGGGTTTATGTGCTGCTGTGTTGGGTAAGTTAGTCTCCGCTGATCACGCCGCGCTACCGGTTTGGGCAGCGAGCTTCATCGTCTTGGCGCTGGGCGCGGGCATTGGCCTTATTAACGGGTTATTAGTGACCGTCGGTAAAGTTCCGTCCATTATTGCCACCTTAGGTATGTTGACGGCTTTGATCGGGGTCAGTGATTTGGTGATGGCAGGTTCAACGATTGGTAATTTCCCGGATAGCCTTCGTAGTTTTGCCATTGGCCAGGTGGGCTTCATTCCGGTCCCGGTATTGGTGGCGGTGCTGTGTATTGTGGCCTGCGTTGTGCTGACGCGTTATACGCCGTTAGGTCGGCGCATGTACGCCGTGGGTAGCAATCCTCATGCGGCGCGTTTGGCTGGATTGCCAGTTCAACGGTTAAAATTGCTGGCCTTTGTTTTGACGGGTGCGCTTACTGCGTTAGCGACGCTCATCAGCGCACCGCAATTAGATGTCATTGAAGCTGGTTTTGGCCGTCAGTTTGAATTGTTGGTGGTAACTGCGGTAGTTGTTGGCGGTACTTCAATCAGTGGTGGTATGGGCACGATTATTGGTTCGGCTTTAGGTGTGATATTATTGTCACTGGTGCGAACGGTGTTGATCTTTTTACAATTGGGCGTCAGCGCCACGTATTGGGAACGTGCGATTCAAGGTGGATTTATTATCGCTGCCGTATTGGCCGATCATGTGGGACGTAAACGTGGAGGTCACTCATGAAATCGAGTGGACCAAACACAAACGAATCTTGGTGGCGTCAATATAATTACTGGCATGAAACCGTCCTGGCGATGTTGATTGTCGGATTGTTGCTTTCAGCGTCCGTGTTGTCCCCGTCGTTTACCACCGTGAAGACGCAAGTCGGGTTATCGTCTGATATGTGGGAATTGGCGTTGCTCGCATTGCCAATGACGTTGATTATTATTACTGCCGGCATTGATTTATCGATTGGTTCAATCATGGCATTATCTGCCGTGGTGTTGGGCATGACCTTTGAAGCAGGGGCAAATCCGTGGGTTGCCGCAATGTGCGGCATTATGGCTGGCACAGCATGTGGCGTGTTTAATGGTTTGACGGTCGCCAAATTAAAAGTGCATCCGTTGATTGTGACGTTGGCAACGCTGGCGGCATTTCGTGGTATCGCCGAAGGCATCAGTCTTGGGCGACCAATTTCAGGTTTTCCCGCATCCTTCACCGAACTTGGCACCGGCACCTTCGGTGGTGTTCCGATTCCTGGACTCATCTTTGGTGTATTGGCCTTGTTGTTTGCCATCGCGTTAGCGCGAACGCCTTTTGGCCTGTCCATTTATGCCATTGGTCATAATCCGCTAGCGTCGCGATATTCCGGTTTACCAGTCGCACGCATAACGGTCGCGGTCTACGCCTTAGCTGGAACCGTTGCTGGATTGGCTGCCGCAATTTATGTTGCCCGGCGCAATACCGCGAAAGCAGATATTGGCACCGGATTGGAACTGGACGTCATTACCGCCGTGGTGCTGGGTGGTACGAGTATCTTCGGCGGTTCTGGCCGTATTCTTGGTACCCTTTTAGGTGTTCTTGCGATTCATCAAACACGCAAATTTGTTGGTTGGTATTGGGATCGCGAAGAACTGAATTTTATTGTTGTTGGTGTTCTGTTAATTGCGGCGGTTTTGCTCAACCGACTGTTTGACAAGAAAACCAAATGATTTTTTCTCTATCCAATGAGGAGTTTGTTATGCGTTATCTCTTAGCTTTATGTGCCGTATCCGTCCTGGCTTTAGTGAGCGGTTGCGGCGGGGATAGCGAAGCCCCGAAAACAACGGTTACGGTTAAAGAAGGCTCATCGATCACCATCGCGTTATTGCCGAAGAAAAAAGGCATCGCTTATTTTACCTCCTGCGCGGAAGGTGCTGAGGAAGCGGCTAAAGCGTTAGGTAATGTCACGGTCATTTACGATGGTCCTACCGATGGGTCGCCAGAAAAAGCCGCGTCGATGATTGAGAAATGGACGTTAAAAGGCGTCGACGTGATCGCGGTGTCGCCAAATGATCCGAGCGTGTTGGCACCAGCGATGAAGGCGGCACAAGCGAAAGGAATTAAAATAATTACCTGGGACGCCGATGCGGCGCCGGATACGCGCTCGTTCTTTATTAACCAAGCTACCTCGCAACAAATCGGTGAAGCGATGGTTGATGCCCTGATCAAAGACATGGGTTCGGTAGAAGGACAAGTGGCGATTGTCACTGCAACCTTAACGGCAGCGAATCAAAATGCGTGGATCGATGCGATGAAAGCTCGTTTGGCGGATAAATATCCCAAAGTTGAATTGGTTGCGATTAAACCCTGTAACGAAGACCAAAAAATTGCTTTCCAGGTCGCGCAAGATTTGATGAAAGCGTATCCAGACTTAAAGGGAATTTTCGGCATTAGCTCGGTTGCCTTCCCAGGCGCCGCAGAGGCGATCAAGCAAGCGGGTAAAAGTGGCCAAGTGCAAATCACCGGATTGTCGACGCCCAATGCGATGAAAAATTATGTCAAAGATGGTACGGTAAAATCAGTGGTATTATGGAACACTAAACAGCTAGGTTTTCTCACCGTGCTCGTAGCAATAGCGGTCAAAGATGGCACGCTGAAAGCGGGAGCGACGGAATTTGATGCCGGCACCTTGGGTAAAAAACCAGTCGTTGGCGATCAGGTGCTGCTGAATAATTTATTGATCTTCACCAAGGATAACATCGATCAGTTTGATTTTTAATGTCGTGATTCGGTTGTCGTGACCTAGCGGATTCAGCCATAGAGTTAGCGGAAAGTCCCACGCTTGCCGTTGATCGTGGTGTACAGTGCGGGATAGCTTTTAGCCATCCTAAGCTTGTGAGATTTCCCTATGCGTCTTTACAAACCGACCGTTTTCGTCGCGCTTTTTGCAACTTTATTTACGGAAGTTTTTTGTGGCCCGACGTTGAACGCGGTCGAGCCGATCACGCCGAATCCTGGGTTGCATTATTATTATAAATTATCCCCCGCTGTTGCGCCAATAACCACCGTGGTGGATGTGTGTGTCTATGGTGGCACGCCGGGTGGTATCGGTGCGGCGATTCAGGCGCGGCGGATGGGGAAAACGTCGGCCTTGGCGGTATTTCGTCGCCATGTGGGTGGGTTAACGTCATCGGGATTAACCGCAGTGGATTTAGGAAAAAAAGAATCCATCGGTGGCATGGCGGTGGAATTTCTCAATCGCATGGGCAAGTGGAGTGGTTTTCGTTCTGCGGACGCTGAACGCGCATTTCGTGCGATGTTAGAAGAAGCACAGGTTCCGGTATTTTATGAACATCGCTTGGCGTCGGTTGAAAAAAGTGGCAATCGCATCACCGCATTGGTATTTGAAAATGGCAATCGCATTGAGGCCAAGCAATTTATTGATGGTACCTACGAAGGTGATTTATTAGCGCGGGCAGGAGTTTCTTATCATGTCGGGCGTGAAGATAATTCCGTCTATAATGAAACGATTAATGGTTCCTATTTGGCTAAAAGCCATCAGTTTCGTTTTGACGTGGATCCCTATAAAACGAGTGGTGATTCGACGAGCGGATTGTTGCCTGGGATTTCCTCTGAGCCGTTACCGAAACCTGGAACCGGCGATAAATTAATTCAAGCCTATTGTTTTCGCATGTGGTTGGTGAAAGCGGCTGATGGCCGTATGATTCCGAAGCCCGCGAATTATAATCGTGATGATTATGCTTTATTGTTGCGTTACATGACGACGAAACCAGATTTTAAATGGTCGTGGACCTATGCGACGGGACCGATCAAATTGAATATTGGTGATTGCAATAATGCTGGTCCAGTGTCGATTGATTATATTGGTGGCAGTAACGCATGGCCGGAGGCCGATTACGAAACGCGCGAAAAAATATTTCAGGCCCACGTCACATATCAACAAGGTATGATGTGGTTTCTGGCGAATGACCCAGAGATCGCACCAGAGGCACGGGCAAAAGTTAGCTCATTTGGTTTACCAAAAGATCAATTCGAAGAGACCGATGGTTGGCCACATGATTTATATGTGCGCGAAGGTCGGCGCATGGTGTCGGATTATGTTATGACTCAGGCAGATTGTAGCAGCCAACGGGTCGCAGCTGACAGTGTTGGCTTGGGCAGTTACACGATGGATTCGCATCACACCTCACGCGTGGTGATTGATGGAAAAGTGATGGCCGAAGGGAATGTCGAAGTCGGTATCAAACAACCATATCCCATTAGTTATCGTTCGATTGTTCCTAAGGAAAGTGAGTGTGCGAACTTGTTAGTCTCGGTAGCGATATCGAGTTCACACATGGCCTTTGGTAGTATTCGCATGGAGCCGGTGTTCATGATACTTGGACAATCGGCAGCAACGGCCGCCGTCATGGCCATTGACGGTGGAACGAGCGTGCAGGCGGTGAATTACCCAGTCCTGCGTGAACGGCTGTTAGCCGATAAACAGCGACTCAGCTGGGAATAACAGTGCTTTAGTCGGGGTAATCGCTTGATTTGCTGCACGGCTAACCACTTCTCTCTCTGAGTGGGTGTGCCTGATGTAGTTATTGGCGTAGACAGCCTAACCTGATGGAGTTATTGGCGTAAACAGCCTAAAAGTGGGGCTTGCGATGGTGTCGATTTTGTGCCAATAGACCAAGATAATGCCTAATTCTGTTTACCCAGTAATCCTAGAGTCTTCTGCGCAACAGGTGTTGGTGAGCTTAGTGCATCTCTCAATTGCTGAGGATGGAACTGATAGCACCGATATTTTAAAGCGCGTCACTGAATTGGCAGCCTCTGGATTACAGGTGGCCCGTGCGTCCATCTGGCTGCATGATCCGAACCAAGATGCGATCGTTTGTCAGGATTTATTCGAACAAGGTCCCAAACATTCGCAGGGTTTGACCTTATTACGTAAAGATTTTCCGAGTTATTTTAGCGAATTAGATCATTCCGTTGTGATTCCAGCCAACAATGCGCATACGCATCCAGCGACCGCTTGTTTTAGCGCATCGTATCTTAAACCTTTGGGTATTGGTTCCATGTTAGATGCGCCGATTTGGCGCGGTGGCAAAGCCGTTGGCGTCTTGTGTTTTGAGCATGTTGGTGGCCCGCGTGAGTGGAGTGAGAGTGACCGTGCTTTTGCGGCCCAAGTCGCTTTAATCAGTGGCCTTTATTATGAACGTCAAGAACGTCTTGCTGCAGAACGCGCCTTGCGTGAACGCGAAGCGATGGAGCGTAACAATCAAAAAATGGAAGCGCTTGGCCGCATGGCCTGTGTTATTGGCCATGACTTTAACAATTTATTGACCACCATGGTTGGTCAAACGGAAATGTTGTTGCGACCAAACGTGCCGAATGAACAAGTCCGTCATCGAGCGAGTGTCGTTTTAGATGCCGCCTCGCGAGCTGGTGCGTTGGTCAAACGTTTATTAAATTTTGGTAAGGGTCGCGATGCCACCGTTATGCAATTTAATTTAGTAGATATTATCATTGCTATTGAGCCAGTACTGCGCAGCACTGTTCCACCACGTATTGCGTTGGAATTTCATTTGCCGAATACTCCGATGAAGATCATGGCAGATACGGTATCGATAGAACAAATTATCATGAATTTGGTCGTGAATGCTAAAGACGCCATTAGTGGAGAAGGTACCATCACCCTAACTGTGAGTCGTAGTCGCGATTCGGAAGGTGGTGATTCGGTGGTTATGACGGTCAGTGATACCGGTTGTGGCATGGACGAAGCGACGCTCTATAGCGCATTCGAACCATTTTATACCACCAAGGGTGACCAGGGAACCGGATTAGGATTATCCACCTGTTTTAGCAATATGCGCTCTTTGAATGGCAATATTACCATCGCGAGCATTCCCGGACATGGAACAACTTGTACCTGCACGTTTCCTGCTCGCGGATAATATTTCTGAACAATCTGAACAAATAGGTATTCGTTTAATAAACGGATAAAAAGTATCAGTAACAAAGATAACAGACGTTGTTAAACGGACACTTAGGCAACCGTTCGGACGGTGCAAAGTCAATCAAGCCACACTCTCAATTCCCACGTGTGCTACTGAAAAAATCAGGCGACGATCTGCGAATGCCTGCTAGCCTACGAGCTTCCGAGATCATGGTGATGTCGGCTAAATCGGAGAGCTTGTTATGATGCCTGTTGTGATTTTCAGCCTGTTGCAGAAACGATTACAAAAAACGTGGTTCTTATTATTAGTGATGGTGATGTCTTGTGGCAACGTTCAGTCCGCTGAATTTAAAGGCAGCGTTACGATTATTGAGCCGCGTTGTGAATATCGCACGGCGCCGTTGGGCATTGATACCCAAGCGCCACGTTTGGGATGGCGCATTTCAACGGACAGACGTTCGTGGCAGCAACGCGCGTATCGCATATTAGTCGCATCCAGTGCCGCATTATTACAGGCAGAAAGCGGTGATTTATGGGACAGCGGAGAAATAACGAGTTCAGCGAGTCAGCA
>CANETI010000049.1 GCA_947440715.1 Planctomycetota bacterium
CAATAATTCGGGCGACCATTGGTCCCAATAAAACGCTCCGGCAAAACCACGCGAGAGCCATCATGACAACCAATACGACTAACCAGCGGCGCCAGCGACGACGACGCGGCGTTTTTCCCATCACCTGCGCAGGTCCTGCCGTCATGGGTCAGACATTCATCCGCATAAAGCCAGCGACGGTTTGGGATTCGACCATGTCCAACCTAAAGCCTCGGCGTGAGCACATAAACCTAGGTGACAAAACACCCAGGGTCCAGCAGCAGGACCGAATAAATCGTTGCCTGAATCAGATCTTGGAAATGAGCCAAACCGCTTTTTCTACTCACTCACGGGTTCAAACCCTGACCTTGAGCTCGGTTTCAAGACGGGGTCAGCGAAAAATCCTTCCTTGTTTACTACTCTTTGGGTAAATTTCTTAGCCAAGTTGACGGCGTGAGCATTACAAAAATCAGAGGTTTTTATTGGCTAAAAGCCGACTTCGAAGCTACGCCGCTCTGTTTTTTTTCTCGTGTTGGGACGGAAGTGACCATACGACTAATCAGCGCCTTCCCCATAAAAGGGTTGCGTAAATTGTTTATGGGAAGGATATTTAGACACCGCAAATGGAAACAGATTCCAAACCAAGGACTACGCAATGAACGCCAGCCCGGTGCTGCATTTGGAAATAAACGGCGTGCACACGCTCTCTTTTCACCTGAATCAACAGGGTCAAGCGAACGCTGAATTGGTACGCGCTTATTTCGCCGCTGATTTCATAACTACCACGGTTGGCCTTCGCCGACTGGTCATCGACCTCACTGGGGTCATCTCCTTAGATTCGGCCTCGTTAGGTCCTCTGGTGCAAAAATTACGCGAAATCCAAGAGATTAAGGGGCAACTTGCCCTGGCTGGGGTGAATTCACCCGCGCTCAAGGAAATTTTCGCCCTGACGCGCTTCGACAAAGTGTTCCCCATTTATGCCACCCGGGAAGAAGCCATTACGGCGATGAAGAGCTGAAGATCAGCCAGATAGCAGCCAGTAAGCGGCTCGAGCTAACAGACGTCTGAACCCTCATCTTTACCAGCATATACCTGGCCCCGAGCACCGACGGCAAATGAGAGTTGCCAAACTCAAAACGCCCATATGGTTCGCGCCCCGCATTCAGCAAGGGATAACCATGGCCGTTCGTATTCGTCTTTCTCGTTTTGGTCGCATTCACCGCCCCCTCTTCCGCGTCGTGGCAATCGACAAACGCTGCCATCGCGAAGGGATGGCTAATGAGATCATCGGCTCATACGATCCGCTCAAACCCGACAAAAACCTTGAACTGGACGCCAGTAAAGTTGCTGGCTGGGTCAATCGCGGCGCGATCATCAGTGGTGGCGTACGCAGCCTGATGAAGAAGTTCGGCTATGCCGTGCCTGCCCCAACCAAAACGGTTGAAGCCAAGCCGGTTGCTAAAAAAGCAGACAAAGCCGCCAAGCCAGCCGCCAAAGCGAAGGCCAAAACCGGCAAGCTGCCATGGGTTGCCCCAACCCGCCGCTCGCTGCGCAAGCACGCCGCCGTGTTGAAAGTTGACCGCAAGGCGAAGACCGCCGCTGACGCTGCAGCGAGAGCTGCCGCCAAAGCCGCTGCCGCGCCTGCACCTGCTGAAGGCTGAGACTAAAGCTTGATTGCAGCGCGTCCTGCTCGTGTAACAACGAGCTGGCAGTGCTCACCACAATACGCTCCGATTGAGCGTCGAAGGCCGGGGACTTCCCCGGCCTTTTTTCGTCACTCACCATGACCACCACCACGCCAACTTTTTCGGTTAAACACAGCGTGATCGCGGCCGCGGTTGCAGCCCTGCTTTTTTGGGCTTCGGCCTTTGTCGGCACGCGCGTGGTCTTGGCGACCTTCAGCCCAGGCGAATTAGCGCTGTATCGATATGGCGTTGCATCGTTGACCTTAGTGCTGATCGCCTGCTGGGTGCGTCCACCACTACCCGCCTGGCGTGATGTACCTCGATTAAGTGCAACCGGCATTATTGGAATTGGCATTTACGGACTGGCACTTAATTACGGACAAAAAGAAATTTCCGCTGGCGCGGCTAGTTTCATCGTCAATACCTCTCCCTTATTTTCCGTTTTTTTCGCCAGTCTTATATTGAAAGAACGCTTGAGCGCCTCTGGATGGATTGGTTTAGTTTTAGGCTTATGCGGCGTGGGATTAATCGCGTTCGCTGAGAAAGGTTCCGGTTTGTCGGCTGGCGCTGGCCTCGTATTTCTTGCCGCCATTTGTTGGGCGCTGTATCAGATTGTGCAAAAACCACTGCTGCCACGCTACGGGGCATTAGGGGTCGTATGTTATGCCATCTGGTCTGGGACCTTGATCCTCATGCCATTTTTACCGAGTCTGCTGCACACCATGCAAACAGCTCCGGCATCCCATCATGCCATTGTACTGTACCTGGGCGTATTGCCTGGAGCCGTTAGCTTTTTAGCTTGGTCCTATTTATTATCACAATTAACCGTCAGCAAAGCAACGCCGCTGTTGTATTTGGTGCCCGTCTTATCCTTAGCGATTGCGTGGTTGGCGATTGGTGAAAAACCCGCCGTCTTATCGGTCATTGGTGGTCTGGTTGCCATTGCTGGCGTAGCCTTATCTCACTTTGCCAGTATTCATCAAAACAGTATTCATCGAAACGCCGCGCTCGTAAAACCACAGTGAAACCGTTATGAAACCGCAAACCGTCGTCATTGATAGCTTAGAAGTCTCCATCGCCACTGCGGCTAAATTGCCTGTCCATTCGTTGGATCATCATTTACATGCCCACATTGCGAAGGCCTGCCACATTCCCGTAGCCGACGTATTGCACTATACCATTGATCGCCGCAGTTTAGATGCGCGACGAAAACCTGACTTACGATTTATTTACAATTTACGCGCTGAAGTACGGGAAAATAGTCCGGTGTCGGCGGCGGAAAATATTCACGTCCAAACAGCATCCCCGCCACAAGATAACAGCCTGTACAATTTAGCATTACGTGGCGACTTACCACAACATCCCATTATTGTGGGAGCTGGTCCGGCTGGCCAAATGGCCGCCTATTTATTGTCATTACATGGCTGCAAACCGTTAGTGCTAGATCGTGGTTTTGATGCTGATGCACGCACCAGAGATATCGCCGCATTCCATAGCAGTCGGCAGCTCAACGAGGATAGTAATTATTTATTCGGCGAAGGTGGCGCCGGCACCTACAGCGACGGGAAATTATATACGCGCGTCAAAGATCGGCGCATGCGTTTCTTGCTGGAAGCGTTCGTCGCGGCGCGCGCTCCACGCCATATTTTATATCGCCATCATCCACACATCGGCAGCGATATCCTCCCGCATATGTGTAAACATTTGCGCGCTCAAATTGAACAATGGGGCGGTCGCTTTCGCTGGGGCGCAACCGTGCGCGACGTGGTCGTCGAGCAAGATCGTTGTGCGGGCGTCGAGCTGACCACCGGCGAACGTATCGCTGCGCCGCTGGTGTTAATTGCGCCTGGGCACAGTGCCCGTGCATTAATTCTGGCGCTGATTGCACGAGGGATTGAGCACAAGGCCAAAGGTTTCCAACTCGGTTGTCGCATCGAACACGACCAAGAATTGGTGAATTACGGCCAATACGGTTGTCATGTTGGCCGCGACATTCCCGCGCATTTATTAGGCGCCGCCGAATATAATTTAGTCTCTCGCCCACCGGCACATATTAAGGCCGAAAATGTCACGACCTTTTGCATGTGCCCAGGTGGCGAAATAATTGCTGCCACCAGCGATCCCGGACAACTCTCAACGAATGGCATGAGTCGCTATGCGCGCTCATCGCCTTTTGCCAACGCTGGTTTGATCGTTAACCAAGCGGTTGATCGCTCAGGCAATGGCATGGCTGGCTTTGAATTAATTAATGCGCTTGAGCAAGCCGCTTACACCGCGGGCGGTGCTGATTTTTCCTGTCCGGCACAAACAGCGACGGCATTTATGCGCGGTGAAGTTGGCTCTGCCGTAACGCGCAGCAGTTATCGCTTAGGCGTGCGGCCTGGGCGCATTGATCAATTATTGCCGCAGGAAACCGTCACCGCGCTGCGACAGGCGTTACGTTTCTTTGAAAAAGTAATTCCTGGTTTTATGACGCACGGCAATTTGGTTGGCGTTGAAACGCGCGTTTCCAGCCCCGTACGCTTTGAGCGCAATCCAGAAACACTCGCGAGTTCGTTGCCGGAATTATATCTCGCTGGCGAAGGCGCTGGTTACGCCGGTGGAATAGTATCCGCCGGACTCGATGGTCTGCGTTTAGCCGAAACCATTCTGACCGGATTGCCTGCCGTGCGCGAACGTTAGCGTTTGAGGACCACCTGAATATCCACGACACTAATGAACTAAAATTCTTCGCGCTTGAATGAGCTTTGCAACTTTCCCGATGGGATACGTAGCGTTTGATGGTACGCTATGGAACAAACACCATCACCTCGACCTCTGCCCTTTTTCTACGCTTGTATCTGCTCCATTATCCACGCGCTTATCCACACCATTATCAGCCAGCACCTTGACCATGACCGCTAACAACACCTTTTATCGCTACGCCCAGGTAAGGCTGACGTTACTCGTGCTGTTATTGTGTGTTGGGGTTATTAATCGTGCCGACGCTGTTGATCCTAAACCTTATCCGCTCACCACCTGTATTGTGAGCGGCGATAAGATTGATCCCAATGTGCAACCCATTGTCCATAAGAATCAGCAAGTTCGTTTTTGTTGCAAAGGCTGTATTAAAAAGTTTGAGGCCTGCCCAGATAAATTCATGGTGCGCTTACAAGGCACCGATGCCGGTGGCGGCAATAAGCCCAAGCCATAGATCATACCTCGTCGCGCTTGCGACGAGGTATCGCTCAGTAAGTGATGCTCATCAGGCCGCGTTATTAGGACGCCGTCACAGAATCATAAATAATTACTTTGTGCCAGAACGATCCACATTCTTTACGGAAGCGGTCATGGATGTCGACTTCTTGGTAATAATCGTGACCAGCGACATCATCAAATGCGACCACTAAGGCATAGGAATAACCGCGTTCGATAATCGGACGATCCGTTGCCGCTGGCTTACCAAGATGACCAAAGCGCACGGTCTTAATGCCGATTAATGACTTCATGCCGGCAACACAGGTTTTCAATTGATCGGTGGTTAAATCAGGTTTCAACCAAAAGTAGACGGTATGGACGAACATAGGTTTCTCCGTGGAACTAGACGTTGCGGAACAGGTGCACGACGTCAATGCGCGAATCGGGATTTTTGTTGTTGCCGGTGCTGCTACCGGATTCAATAACCTATGCATGCGCAGTACATTATCGTTTTCCTGGAGGCGCGTTGCCATCGCGCTCGCCATACTCGGTATTGCCGCGGTGATCATTTTCCTATTCGGCAGGTCCCTATGGTATCCGCTCATGGTTAAAATAATGGGCGGAAAATCGATTGCGGATCGCATAACAGAAATCACCTCGCATTTTCCACAATTGCAACAACTAACAATTAATCAGGTCACACTCATCGGGGTAAAAGATCCGGGCTATCTTGATGTCTTTATTAATGGCACTTTTTGGAAACGTTTCCCATTTACGGCTCAATCAGGAAAGACAGGGCCGAAATTACGCGCTGGTGACGGGCAAATACCAGAAGGACTCTATCGTGTCGAGGCTCTTAATCCCAATAGTTCTTATCATTTATCTATGAAGGTATCTTATCCCAATCATGATGATCGCGCTCGTTCATTAACTCTTGGCATCAATGATTTTGGCGGCGATATCTATATTCATGGCAAACAAGCCTCAATTGGTTGCATCGCCATTGGTGATGATGCGATTGAGCAGGTTTTCTACCTTGTTAACCAGTGTGGATTTAAAAACGTCTCGGTCATTATTGCGCCAAACGATTTCAGCACAGATCCCCCAGCATTCAACGAACATCGCGCCTTATATGGGGCCATTAAAAACGCGCTGGCACCCTATTATCAAAAATAGAACGAAGTGCACGATAACGCTCATATGAACGTCTGTCGGTTTCCTCCACGTTGGATTTCCCCGCTTGCGCCAACTGAATCCACCGCGCTAAGCTGACCACTCATCTTGGAGGTCTTATCATGCGTCCATGGTTATTCTCACTGCTGCTCGCGTGCACCGCTTGGACGAACGCGCCCACAATCCACGCGGTCGATTCCGCGGCACGACCCAATGTCTTATTTATTGCCATCGATGATTTAAACCATTGGGTTGGCTATACGGGGCGCAATAAACAAGCGCAGACACCGAATATTGATCGCCTATCACGCATGGGCGTATCGTTTACCAATGCGCATTGCGCGTCACCACTCTGTAATCCATCACGTGCCGCATTGATGAGCGGTATTCGACCAAGCACCAGCGGCTGTTATCAGAATGACCAAGACTGGAAAGCGCTGATTCCCGAAGGTAAAGGACTGTCCCATACGTTCAAACAAGCGGGTTATTCCGCTCTCGGAGCTGGGAAAATCTATCACAGTAATACGTACTATCCTGCTGAATGGACTGACTATTTTAATGAAAAAGCCACGGGAAAAGGTTCAGGCCCCATTGGCAAAGATGACGGTTTTAAACAGCCGATGCCGCATAATCTCAAAGATACCGACATAAGTGATTGGCACATTGCAGATTATTGCATCGAACAGTTAGGTAAGGCACACGATAAGCCTTTTTTCCTCGCCTGTGGTCTGCATAAACCACATTTACCGTGGGTCGTACCGAAAAAATATTATGACCAATTCCCACTCGCAACCATTGAGCTCCCGCCTTATTTAGAAAACGATCTCGATGATGTACCGCCCAGCGGTGTGAAGATGGCTAATCCTAAACAGGACCATGAATTTATCCTGGCGAATGATCGTTGGAAATTGGCGATTCAATCGTACCTGGCCAGTTGTGCCTATACCGACATGAATGTCGGTCGCTTGCTTGATGCGCTAGAAAAGAGCCCGCATAAAAATAATACCATCATCGTCCTGTGGGGCGATCATGGTTGGCACTTAGGCGAGAAACATCACTGGCGTAAATTTTCGCTGTGGGAAGAATCCACGCGCGCACCACTGATCTGGGTCGCACCAGGAATATCGACGCCTAACACGATCTGCGCCCGATCCGTGGATTTCATGAGTATTTATCCCACGTTATGCGCCCTTGCTGGCATCCAAAAACCCGCGCATGTAGTGGGGGAAAATATTACTCCCCTGCTGCGTGATTCCAAAGCGCCGTGGTCAACACCTGCGCTCTGCACGTTTGGCTACCAAAATCACGCCGTGCGCAGTGAACAATGGCGTTTTATTCGTTACGCTAATGGCGAAGAAGAGCTCTACGACGAAATCGCTGATCCCTATGAATGGACCAATTTGGCGAACAAGCCGGAACATGCCGCAATTAAAGCTGAATTATCTCGCTTCTTTCCCATGAAAAATAAACCACAGGTGAAATCGGCTAAAGAGGTGAAGGGCAATAAAGACGATAATTAAAAATCACAACCGTTTCGCATCATGGCCGTGTGTATTTGGCAGTGGCGGGCCACCAAGGCGAATTTCTCTGGGCGATTGACCGAGCTCGCGACGGATCATTTTATTCAGCGTCTGTATATCAGAAATGCCGATCTGCTTCGGAATGGTTTTAATCGGGATATTTGAGTGCCGTAACAAATACGCGGCACGCTCTGCCCGGCGACGGCGAATATGTGCCATCACCGTCATGCCCACTTGGGCCTGAAAGAGGCGCACTAAATGATTTGGCGAACAACCCGCGTATTTGGCAATCGCTGGCACGCGCATCGGACTGGCTAAATTACGTTCAATGAAGTGACGCGCACGCTCAACCGCCACATGCCCTTGCTTTTTATCACTGTCGCTATTGCTCAAACTCCACAGCACGTCCCAAAGTCGAGCATTGGCACGAGTTGGGTTGGTAGGGAACCAGCCAACGGCTTCCATGAGCGAGCGATTTAGTAATTCGAAACGCGCTCCGACATCCGCTAAGCGGGGAATATTTACCGTATCCGCCACGATACTTGGCATGCGAAAATGTGCGAACGTGTGTGCACAGTGACTGGTTGGAAAATGATAAATGGTGCGCGTGCCCGCCGGAGTGATGCCCACCATTCCTGGGGCGATCTCCAATTTGTCCCCATCTATTTCTAACTGCGCCTGATAAGTGTAGAGATGCAGACTCCAACGATCCGCTAAACAATACGATTGCGTCCCAGGACCATGGACGCCAATAGCCATTTGTGTGGCCTGGGGCGGTTGACCGAGCGGTATGTGGTAATTGGACTGAGACATAGTGATTTTAGACCACTTATGATGAGTCCAGACTGATTTACACAAGCAACAATACTCATAAATTACCGTATCAAATCATAAGTTATTACTAACGCTCACCTCGCTCAAAATCATCGACCTAGACCACTTGAAGATGCTATTAAAGCATCAATATTTAGGTGGTTCATCAAGCGAACCGGATTTGAGCATCTCGTGTGCCTTCACCGTCGTTGTTCGGGTATCTTCATAAGGGTTCCATCGATGATTACTGACACTATTTTTCGCGCATCGCCCACCTGGATCATCGGTCAAAAATTCGTCATCGTTTGCGCCGCATGGTTTGCTGGCCTGGGTGTCGTTACTAGCGCCGAAACGAGCGCACACGTCGACTTCAATCGTGAAGTACGACCTATTTTATCTAATATCTGTTTTCACTGCCATGGACCAGATGCCGCCCAACGCAAAAAAATTAAAACCGATTTACGACTAGATACGCGTGAAGGTTTGTTCGGCAATTTAGATGGTGTTATTCCGGTCGTCCCAGGACAACCGCAAAAGAGCGAAATTATCGCACGGCTGATGACGCATGACCAAGACAATATCATGCCACCGCCCGACGCGCCGAAACAATTGACCAAAGAAAATATTGCCACCATTACGAAGTGGATCGAACAAGGCGCCACCTGGGAACAGCATTGGGCATTTGTTACACCAAAAACACCGGAGTTACCAAAGGCCAACCAAACTCAGTGGGTAAAGCAGCCCTTAGATCATTTTGTTCTTGCGCGTCTCACTAAAGAAAAATTAATCCCTGCCAAAGAATCCGATCGCGTCACGTACATCCGGCGTGTGAGTTTAGATTTACATGGGTTACCACCAACGCCCGCAGAAGTGGATGCCTTTGTCCAAGACAAACGCCAAGATGCTTATGAACGCCTGGTTGATCGTCTGCTCGCCTCGCCACGCTATGGCGAAATGATGGCGATGAGCTGGCTCGATGGCGCGCGTTTTGCAGACAGTCATGGTTATCAAGCCGATGCCCAACGTCACATGTGGCGCTGGCGTGATTGGGTAATTGATGCCTTCAATACTAACATGCCGTTTGATCAGTTCACTGTTGAGCAATTAGCGGGGGATTTATTGCCAAATGCCACACTTGATCAGAAAATAGCGACTGGGTTCAATCGTAATCATCGCATCAATACGGAAGGCGGGATTATCCCGGAGGAATGGCGTATTGAAAATGTTATGGATCGCGTTGAAACCACGGGCCAAGTGTGGTTAGGACTCACACTCGGATGCGCGCGCTGTCACGATCACAAATATGATCCCATTACCCAAAAAGAATTTTATCAGTTCTTCTCGTTCTTTAATACTATTGATGAAGTCATGCGTGGTGGTTCAGATGCCAATAACAAAGAACCCATCGTCAAAGCTCCCACGCCCGTCCAACTAACCAAATTGGCGGAATATGTTGCGGCGGTTGATACCGCGACCAAACGCGTCAAAGAATTAGAAAAGAATTACCTCGTACAAGAAAAAGAATTAGAAAAGAAAACTCCCGCCACTTTAGGCGAAGATGTAAATAATGGACTTATTGCGCGCTTCATGCTCGACACCCATGCAAAAGATAGCAAAGGCACTTGGTCTGAGGGCAGTTGGAAAGAGGGCAAAGCCTCATTCACGAACAAGGGCATGATCTTGGCGGGTGCTGCATCTTTTGACAGCAAAGCCTTTATTGAATTAGGATCTGCAGAAGACACCCAGGTCGTCGATTATAACAAACCATTTACCATTTCGGCATGGGTACAACGCGAGGGTGACGGGATTATGACCTTGATCTCTCGCCTGACTGCGGGGAAGCAACCTCACGGTTATAAAATCGACTTACAAGATGGACGTGTTCAAGTTCGCTTAGTCGGAGAGAAATTAGCAGATAAAAAAGGGACCAACGAATTACAGGTCAGCAGTAAAAGTGCTCTTGAAAGCAAAGAATGGACTCATGTCGTCATTACCAGCGACGGCAGTGGGAAAGCCGCTGGCATAACTATTTTTGCTAATGGAAAACCTCTCAGTACGAAAATCGATCAAGATACATTAACCAGCACCATCGCTGCCAACGTACCACTGCGTATTGGTTCTGCGGTAAAAAATAAAACCAAATTCCAACTCGCTGATTTACGCTTTTATGAGCGTGCGGTTGATGCTGCAGGCATTAGTCGTATTCGCCATCAACCCTTGTATGACATCGCACAATTGCCGGAAAATAAACGCACCGCAGAGCA
>CANETI010000050.1 GCA_947440715.1 Planctomycetota bacterium
CACCATAAGTAATCCGACGATCCGACGCATGCTAGAGATGGTGCTAGGTCATGCTGCAGGAGTGAGCCTTAATTGGAATCATCTTCTCCAGCGTGTGACCGAGGAAGGCGTGTGATGTGGATGGTTATAACCTGTCGTCCAATTCAGAAACGGAGTAGCCAAGCGCCGCATGCCGCGCACCATAGGAATATCTATGTCAGTAGTCATGAAGTGCGCTAACTGTGATTTAGTCATCACGGCAGAGCCGAATTCGAAGCAATCAGCGGCGTGCCCTCGTTGTGGAAAGACTATGAACGCAAAACCACCGGACCCACTCATTGGCCGCTCGATAGGTGGCTGTCGTTTGATTCGCCGTATCGGTATGGGTGCGATGGCGGTGGTGTACGAAGCCGAACAGATTAGCGATAAAGCAAAAGTGGCGGTCAAAATGCTGACCGGCGAATCGGCTAAAGATCCAGAAAATGGCGTCCGCTTTGCGCGTGAAGCCGAAATTTGCCAACGCATTAAACATCCCAATGTCGTCGCTGTGCATCGCCATGGCTGTGAAAATAAAATTCATTTTATGATTATGGAATTGGTTGATGGCGCGACCATGGAAGCGGTCATTGATAAACAGGGCATCCTTGCTTGGCGTGAAGTGGTTCATCTTATTTTGCAGGTGGGTCAGGCTTTAGATCACATTGCCAAGCAAGGCATTATTCATCGTGACGTAAAGCCAGGTAACATTCTTCTGACCAAGGGTGGGGTGGCGAAATTGCTTGATTTGGGTTTCGCTAAACGCATGGGAACTGGAGAAAGTGACCGCGTGCCATCGCATGCGGGTGACTTAACCATGCAAGGCGTGTCGATGGGTTCTCCCTCTTACATGCCGCCGGAACAAGTTTTGGATGCCAAAAGTGCAGAGGCTACGGCTGATGTGTACTCACTCGGTGCCACTTTTTTTCACGCGTTAACTGGGCAAACACCGTTTAATGGCAAGACCGCATACGAAATCATGGAAAAAGTCTTACGCCATCCAGCGCCTGAAGTGCGTTCAATCAATCCGAATATTCCGAAAGCGATTAACCAATTAATTCTTTGGACGATGGAGAAAAAACCAGAAAATCGCCCGCAATCAGCTGGCGATTTCGTGCGAGAACTCGAAACCGCGATGTTTGCTCCGGATGATAGCAAGCGCATTAAAAAATTACGCAAAAAACAGACCGGTAGTTGGATGACGGCCGCGGTAGTTATTGGAATCGCCGTGACAGTGATTGGATTAGGGGTCCTATTTCTGTTTCTTATGAAGTAGAAATCGCCCCATCGGCACTGTTTTACCAAGTTTACAGCAATTACAGATAAGAGTTACCGTGGGTCAGATTCATTCAATAAAACATGTGCCCGTTTGCGCAGACTTGACTCAAATGAAATTTGTTTAATCGCGATTTGTTGTTTGAGGGTTGGGTCTTTTAACGCTTTGGTCGCAGCACTGGGTAAATATTTCCCTAATACATCGAGATTGCCTAGACCGTCCTGCATTCCGGCGATGGCGCGGTAATAGCCAACTTGTCCAGCAACTTTGCGACAACCGGCTAACAGTGACGTCAGTAAATCCGCGCGGGAAGCAGGCGAAAAATCGGAATGGGTAGCCATAGCGCGGCCCCAATCATCGAAACAGGGACCGAGTGGTAATAAATAATCTGGTGAGGAACGTAGTGCCCGCACATCTCGCAAGGGATAGTGACGATGACCTTCAGAGGATAATAGTTGTTTGTACAGGTGTGCGGCTAAATGAAAAATACCGTTATAAGGCGTCGAATTTTCATGTGCTAAACGACGTAGCCGTCCAGCTAAGGGATGCTGTTCGGCTTCACGCCAGGATTTTAAACCCTGATCCACGTCACCAACATTGTGAGTTAAAATAGTTGCTAGGCGCAGCAGGTCGATTTCGCCATTGGGAAGTTGGCGTTGTGCGGAAAATGCGGCGGCTTCGCGCGTGAGTTCGGCATCAATGGCGGCAAATAAGCGTTCGCTCCAGGTGGTGTCTTTTAGGCGTATAAAACAACCAAGTGCGCCGACCGCGACTCCTAACCATTCGCCGTCATGACCGCCAACCGGCTCGTGCCCTGGGGCTGCTATCCAACGAGTACTGATCAGACGTTGATCCCAGGCATGCGCTGCGAGCGCCGCCTCGGCCATAATTTCTAAAGCGCTACGATCAGTATCGGGGTGCCACAAGGCATCGCGAATTTTATTATCGACATCGGTTGGGACAAAGGTGGCAACAGTCGCCATATGACTGGCTAAACACAGGGCGAAATAATCAACGTGCCCAGTGGGTGTATCCGGTTCGCTCTCGCTCAATTGCCGACCATGGCGTAATATTTGTAACCATCCAACTGGCTGCGCGACGAGATTGATTAATTGAGTTGGCGCTGGACAAGGTTGAGCCATAGCGCGCCCAACGGAGGTAAATAAATAAGGCGCGGTATTGCGGACTAAACTCAACAGATTATCTGGACCAATAAATCCACCAAAGTCACGGTGCTGCGCTGAGTGCGATCCCTGATTCACCGGGCAGCCTCCAGTGCTTTCCAGAACGACGCTGGTGCAACACCGTTCCCATTGGGGTCGAAGCCAATTTCCTGCAATAACTTCATACGTTTAATGCCGTCAAGCCCTTTGATGTCATCGTAGCGTGGTAAAATCAGACGTTCTAGCGGCATGTTCGCGAGCGCAGTCACGTCACGTACGTTGCTGCCTGATATTTCCAAGATGGTGAGTGGCATCTCTTTGAGTGGTGATAAATCAGAAATGGGTACACGATTCAGCTTGAGTAATGTTAACCGCATATTCTTGAGGGGGCCTAAATCTTTAATCTGAATATTATTTAATGTTAGTTGCTCAAGCGGCATGCCGGCAAGTCCGGCTAAATGAGTGGCTTTGGTACTGCTAATATCTAATATCTTTAATGGCAGACCAAGCATGCCAGTCAGATCAGCAATGGGCGTCGAGTCTAAAGCTAAAGTAGTTAATGGCATGCCTTGTAGCGGCTTGGTATCGAAGACTTTCGAATGTGATAAAACAAGCGTCGTGAGTCGCATACCTTTGAGCGGTAACAAGTCTGAAATACCAGTATTCGCCAGCGACAGACTGGTCAGCTTTAATCCCTTTAAGGGTGTCGCGTCACTGAGTGGCAAATCATTTAACGTGACCGCGGTTAATTTCATGGATGCCAAGATAGAGAGATTGTCGACTTGGGTTCCGGAAAGATCGAGCTTGGTGATCGGTGCGCCTTTAAGCGGCGTGAGGTCGCGTACCGGTGATTTCGTAATGGTTAATTGGACTAATGGCATGCCTGCTAGCGGTGATAAATCAGACACCTCAGATTGCACCAAGTGCAATTGCGTGATGGGTTTGCCCTTTAAGGGACTTAGGTCGCGAATACGCGTGTCGGCTAAACGAACTTGGACTAGCGGCATTTCCCCTAAAAGGCGTATGTCCATAATCTTTGAACCACTAAGATTTAATTGACTGATGGGCATGCCGGCGAGCGGGGTGAGATCGTCCAATTGCCGATCCGTTATGGTTAATGAGCAAGTTCCATCGTTTTCTAAGGTTAAACCCGCGCCGGTTCCTGGCCAAGATTGCTCCAAGCGTTGGCGATACACACGTAAGCGCCCTTCCGAAGAAGCGACCATGGCGGAGGCAAAGGACGAGGCACCTTGTTCAATAAAAGCGTCAAAGAACAAACGGGATGACTCGGTATTCGGCGGGTTATTGCACAACAGGCGCAATTGTTTGGCGTGTGGATCGTCACTCTGACTGGTTAAATACACATCAAGATCAGCGCCAGCGTGGGTATAATCCCCTTCAATAATGCGGAGTTTTGCACGTAGCAAATAAGCGGCGGGTAATTTCGCATCAAAATCGAGCGCTTGCGCGACATCTTGCATAGCACTGGTGAAATCTTTGTAATCAATGCTGCGTAAAGCTTTTTCAACCCATGCTGGCGCAGATTGTTTTTGATCTAGGCGTCGTTGTTCTTGTTCGGCAGTAAATGCCAACAGATTATTTTCTGCTTTTTTGCGTTCGGCTAAGTTGACCGAATAACTGATCATCATTAAGACCACGACGATAAACAAAGCACCCGCAATCGTGAGTGTCGTAGCGCGGTTACGTTTTGCTAATTTGAGGATTACTTCCCATGTCGTATCTTCTTTAGCACTGACACTGCGGCCCTCGCGGTAGCGGTCGATGTCGGCAATTAATTCTTCAACCGATTGGTAGCGATGTTTGGGCTTATTTTCTAATGCCTTCATTGCAATAGCAGCCAATTCTGAAGGCACATTGCGTTTGGTATCCAACTCAAGCGGATGCTTAATAATACCCGCACGGACTTTTTTCAGAATATCTTCAACGTCTTTACCTTTGACTGGCTGATGCAGCGTAAGTATTTCGTAAAGGATCGCGCCAAGTGAATAAATATCGCTGCGCGCATCAATGCGACTGACTTGGCCGCGTGCTTGTTCGGGTGACATGTACGTGGGTGTGCCGGCAATGACTCCTTCAATGGTGCGTTCGGCTTCTGAATCATTGCGGAAACTGTGAATCGTGTCTTCGATAACATCGAGCGGAATATCGATGGCAGCGGCTTCGACGGTGCTGTCACTCAGTTCTGCAAGGCGTGAAATGCCAACTTTTGCTAAGCCCCAGTCCATTAACATCACTTCGCCGAAATCACCCAACATAATATTGGCAGGTTTTAAGTCACGATGCACGACACTTTTACTATGAGCAAATGCCACCGCATTGCATAATGACATAAAAGTCGTGAGCAAAAAGGTCAGTGAATGTTCTCGCTCATTGGCATCTGGGCGCTTGCGTATGTCATCCAACAATTGCGCGAGACTTTGTCCTTTCACCAATTTCATGGTGAAATACATACGGCCTTTTGGGTCATAACCAATTTCATGAATGGGAACGATATTCGGATGTTCCAATTGGCCGGTGACTTGCGCTTCTTCCAAGAAGCGAGCGCGTTGTACCGCATCACTATCGTGGCGCATGACTTTCATGGCGATTTCGCGACGAATAACTTGATCGTGCTGGCGTAAAATCACGCCCATGCCACCACGGCCAATTTCTTTTGAATTGGTATATTTACTGTTTTGATTTGCCAATTTTAAAACGTCATCAACGGTTTGCGGCATGACCTGCGTCGTCGATGGACGCGGCATTAACTCTTCTTGCGTATCGTTTTCACGTGCGCGGCGCGGATGGCGGTCGGTATCTTTTTTAAACGCCTGCAGCGTAAAATTCTCGGTACAGACTTTGCAGGTCAGGCGCGTCCCTGGGGATAAGCCGACGGTGCGATATCGTTTTCCGCATTTCGGGCATGCCGTCACTTCAGCGACGAGCGGTATGGATTGTTCGTTAGTGTTCGACACGGGTAGGCTCGCAATCGTCCGGAATATACCCTCGTCGGCAAGCCCAGGTCAACAGCAGCGGCTGCCGCTGCCGCGTTTGTCTAAGTAACGGCGGTAAAATTCGCGGCGATTCATTAGAACATGGCCATGATCGTGGTGTGCTGCGACATAACGTTCGTAGGCGTCATCACCGGACCAGCGACGCATGAAATCAATAACAGTGCACCACCACCGTTTGCGGTGCGGTGGAGGCACCGATGCGTGCGTGCACGATGGAGCCAAATGATTCACGGAGCTTCCGACTTGAGGTCCGGTTTGAGCGGCAGGCGACCAGTCAGGAGTTTCCACGAAGTGTGAGCGCACAACAGCATCATGGTGACAATGACGCTCATGAATATTCCGCATAAGGTGGCGTTTAGGAACTGGTTGAAACGCAAGTGTTTCAATTTGCCTAATGCTGCCTCATCAAGACCGCCGACAGCAATTTTCTCCGACAGTTGGTCGGCCATGGCGAGAAAGCCAATGGCTGGAGATGGATCGGTGATTTTAATCCAACCGGCACTCAAGGTAACGACGGCTAACCAAATTAAGGGGATGATCGTCATCCACATCCATTTGGCTTTGCCCATGCGAATAATAATGACCGTGCCCAGGGCCAGGGCCACGGTGGCCAATAATTGATTAGCGATACCAAATAACGGCAGCAACGCACGTACGCCACCGTTGGGATCAGCCACGGAGGCCAGGACAAAATAACCCCAGCCAGCAACCACTAATAAACTAACGCCCATCACGATGAAGATATTATTACTGTTACCGAGCGGCTTCCATACTTGGCCCAAAAGGTCTTGCAGCAAGAATCGTCCAACCCGCGTGCCAGCATCGACGGTGGTCAAAATGAACAGCGCTTCAAACAAAATCGCAAAGTGATACCAAAACGCCATGGTTCCTTTGCCGCCTAAAACTTGACTAAAAATATGAGCCATGCCCACCGCTAAGGTTGGTGCGCCACCGGCGCGGGCGATGACCGAATTTTCGCCAATATCTTTTGCCGTATCGGTCAGCATTTCTGGCGTGAGGGTGAAACCGAAGGTTTGTATCCAGCCATTGATGGTTGTTGTTACGGCAGCGGGATCACCCGTTTGACTAGCAAAAGCACCGACATTCATGGCATAATAAATACCAGGATGGAGATGGCAGGCCGCAATCAATGCCAAGATGGCGACCAAACTTTCCATCAACATGCCGCCATAACCAATGATGGGCGCATGGCTTTCGCGTTCGATCATTTTCGGAGTGGTACCACTTGAAACGAGCGCATGGAAACCGCTGATCGCACCGCAGGCGATGGTAATGAAACAGAAGGGAAATAATTGGCCAGAGACCACCGGGCCATTGCCGGATGCCCAGGCGCCGTTCCCGACAACTAGCGGATTAATCATCGGCATCGATAATTCGGGGAGCACCACCAGCACACCGACGGCGAGTAAAACAATGGTGCCGATTTTCACAAAGGCGCTTAAGTAATCGCGCGGAGCTAACAGCATCCAGACGGGTAATACAGCGGCGATGAAACCGTACACGATAATGCCCCAAGACACGGTTTCGCGTGTGAAGGTGAAGGTGTGGTGCAAGGTTTCATGATCTGCCACCCATTTACCCAGCCATAAGGACAGTGCGAGCAGCACTAAACCAATGGCACTCGCTTCCAATACTTTCCCAGGACGAATTAAGCGCATCCAAAAACCCATCAGCAAAGCAATCGGAACGGTAGCCAATAATGTGACGGTAGCCCAAGGCGATTCAGCCAAAGCATTTACCACGACTAAACTTAAAAATGCGATCAGAATTAAAATAATTCCGACAATGGCGACTAAGGAGAGGACGCCCGCAAAGGGTCCCACTTCATCACGAGCCATTTGTCCCAATGATTTGCCATCTCGGCGCATGGATCCGCACAGGATAATTAAATCTTGCACCGCACCGCCCAACACCACGCCAATAATAATCCATAAAGCCCCAGGTAAGACACCGAATTGCGCAGCCAAGATGGGACCAACCAGCGGACCTGCTCCAGCGATGGCGGCGAAATGATGTCCAAATAACACCCATTTTGGTGTCGGCACATAATCGTGTCCGTCATTCAACCGAATTGCTGGCGTGACACGCGCATCATCGAGGGCGAAAATACGCTCTGACACAAAACGACTATAATAACGATAACCCACCAAGTAGCAGCACACGGCGGCGGTCAGCAACCACGCCGCATTAATGGTTTCTCCGCGATTCAACGCGAGCCCGGCTAAGGCACCTGCCCCAAGCAGGCCAATGATGATCCAAATAATATGAGACGAGAGCGAACGCATTGAGTACTCCAGACGACCGACCCGTGAACGAGCTCGACTTGGTCGAGGGCGATCCACTAGGGAAGGCGGCAGGCTAGAGCTGACCTCAGCAGCGCAACTACCGGTATCGGTAATGGCTGGTAGGCCAGCGGAAAGTGCGGGAGAAGCAGCGGATGATGCCTGTTAACTGGTGAACACGAAGCCTCATTTAATGCCGTTATTCCTAGACGCACAGATGCGGTCCCACGACCGGCTCATGACAGGATGAGAACGAACGACAGACTACACCAGCATGCGGGTCATCATTGGCTTATTAGTGGGTGTCGTTGCTCAGGCCTCCGGTGCGGTCTACGGTTTACCGGAACCGCCAACGCCGGCGCCGACGCCAGATTTTTGGTTTTTGTTTTCGGATGATTTCCTCGGCATGGCAGTTTTTAATACCGATGATTATCGCACCGCGAATGTGACGCTGGGTGGGCAATATGATGCGTGGCGTTTTGCCTTGGACGCGAGCATGCTCACTAATCGTGGACTTGATGGTACCGCGCCGAGTCGCACCGATGAGCTGACGTATAGTTTGGGTTATGCGCTGTTCGATGGTGAGCGCAGTCATGATCAGTGGCGTTCGTTGGTCGTGGCTGGTATTGGCGGTCGTACGTACGGCGATCTTGGTGGTGAATCGGTGCAAAATAACGTGCACGATCGTTACGGGCATCCGACCGTGACATTGCCCTACGATCCACAATCAGGTACCGATGGTTTTGTTTATGTGCATAGCCGTTTAACCGCCATGCCATCATGGGATTATCAGTGGCACGGACCATTTGGTCGCTGGTCGGCGCAAGTGGAAAATGGGGGATTGGTGTCAACCGGTGGAGCGCTGCAGGCCTACACCAGTGCGCGCATCGTGTCGATCGGCCTTGATAGTATGGCCTGGATGGGTGTCCGTTATCAATGGAATGGCGGAGATTATGCCGGTGCGACCTCAACTATTGTGGCGGACAAAGAATCTGGTTGGTGGATTGACGTCGGGCTAGCGCGTACGCCAGGTATTTTAGTGCTGGCAAGTTTAAATCCCAGCCGGGAAACGGTCGCAGGTTCGATTGGTATTACCGCAGATAGTCAGTTATTATCGATGGCGGATATTTCTCAGCCAGTTGAATTAGCGATGAAATTTTGGCCTGGGGTGGGTAATTTGGGTGTGGATGTTCGTTGGCAGCCAGGCTGGTTGCGTCAGCATTCACTCAGTGAGCGTGACCAAGTCGTCTTCGTTTATGATTTCGGTGACGTACCGGGTTACGACGATTGGACCGGTAATACCGTTGCTTTTGATCAAATAATATTGGGTTGGGCGCCATCGTGGTCGTATTTCACGCCACACTTTCCATTAACCACGACTATTAATACCTATGTGGCTGGCGGTGTTCGCTTAGAGCGGGTGCAGGAAAATACTGCCACTCCACGTTATCCCGACACCGGTGTTCACCTGGCTGCCGTTGCCCAAGGTGGCGTGGGTCTACGATTTGGTTATCGCTTTTTGGAGAGCCCAGATGCCTGGGCGAATCAATTTCGCCTCGGTGTTGGTATTGATGGTTGGTTGCCGTATCCAACAACGACGGTGTCGAATGGTGCTGATACCGGAACGTTATTTCGCTCTGGTTATGCGTGGTACCTGACCATCGGTTCCGTAGTGGAATGGTGAACGTCTCATTCATGTGAGCGATATCCGCACTTGAGTGCATGCCGTTCACAGCCATCGTCGCATCTTCACGAAGGAATACTCCCATGTCATTTGCCGCTGATCGTTATGACCACATGCAGTACCGCCGTTGCGGGCGTTCTGGTTTATTATTGCCCGCCGTCAGTTTAGGTGGATGGCAAGCCATTGGCAGTTATCGCGATACCGACGCGAGTTTTAATATTTTCAAAGCGGCTTTTGATGCGGGAATAACGCATTTCGATTTCGCCAATAACTATGGTCGTCCAGCTGGCGCCAGCGAAGAATTATTCGGCAATATTATTGGTCAATTTCCGCGTGAAGAATTAGTTATTAGCTCTAAGGCCGGTTATCGTATGTGGCCAGGTCCGTACGGCGAATGGGGCAGCCGTAAATCGTTGATCGAATCATGCGATCAATCCTTGAAACGACTCAAGGTCGATCATCTTGATATTTTTTATTCGCATCGTCCAGATCCGAGCACGCCATTGGAAGAAACCATCGGCGCGTTGGAGCACATCGTGCGTCAGGGAAAAGCGATCTATGCGGGTGTCAGCAATTACACCGATCCGCGCTTTAGCGAAGCGGTTGCTCTCACCAAGCAACGTGGCTGGGCCCCCATCACGATTCATCAACCGCGTTATCATTTATTTGAACGCGAAGTCGAACAATCTGTTTTACCGACGGCGGGTAAGGAAGGCGTGGGCGTTATTGTGTTCTCACCGTTGGCGCAGGGCATTTTGACCGACCGTTATCTCAACGGAATTCCTGCTGGTTCACGTGCCGCCACCGATCCGGGTAATGGCGGTATTGGTCGTGGAGCAGTGACCGATGCGGTCATTAATAAAGTACGCAAATTAAATGATCTCGCCAAAGAGCGTGGTCAAAGCATGGCGCAGATGGCGTTAGCATGGGTATTGAAAGATCCACGCGTGACGTCGGTACTCATCGGTGCGAGTTCGCCAGAACAGGTGCAGCAAAATGTCGTGTGTATTAAAAACTTGACGTTTAGCCCGGCGGAGCTTCAACGCATTGATCAGATTTGCGCTCAATAATCGTTCTAAAGTGAAAACGAATGAGAACGAATATGATGACCAAGAAAGAAAA
>CANETI010000051.1 GCA_947440715.1 Planctomycetota bacterium
GTAACAAAGCCTTCACGGTTTTCATGTTCCAGGAATTCCGCGTCGCGGTCGGCAAATTGCACCGGAGCAAAGACCGATTGAATGCGATAATAATCCCGCGTTGGAATCGGATCAAACTTATGGTCATGACATTGCGCACAGCGTAATTCGTGACCCAGAAATGTCAGACCTACACTATTGGTCACGTCATCGAGGAATAATTGTCGCGTGACCGAGGCAACACTCATCGATGTATGTTCCCATGGTCCTGTACGGAGGAACCCAGTCGCAATTAACATTTCTGGATTTTTCTCGTCGATTTCATCACCCGCTAACTGTTCACGGACAAATTGATCATACGGTTTATCCGCATTAAATGCGCGCACCACATAATCCCGATAACGCCAAGCATGCGGTCGTGGATAATCGTTAGCAAAACCAGATGAATCGGCGTAGCGCACGACGTCCAGCCAATGGCTTGCCCATTTTTCGCCATAACGCGGTGATGCGAGCAAACGATCGACAAGGCGCTCCCAAGCGTCCTCTCGCGCATCCATGGTGAAAGCGTCAATTTCTTCCGGTGTTGGTAATAATCCGGTTAAATCTAAACTCACCCGACGAATAAGCGTCAAGCGATCTGCTTTACCCACGGGGATAATGCTTTTTTCAACTAAGGTGCGATTAATTAAATAATCGATGGGATGCTGTGGCGAGCCAGCCAAGGACGCTGGAATTTCCACCGGTTGAATGGGTTTGAACGACCATAAATCGTCTTCTTTGTAGCCGCGACCTGCCCAGTCTGATGACTGTCCACCAACACTGGTTAATATGACTCGGCCTTGTGGTTGCGGAGCAGATGCAGCCAACTCCGCGCGCCGTTTTTCCTCAAGCCATGGCGCACCAAAAGAGATCCAGCGTTTCAGCGCGGCAATTTGCTCGGGCTTTAATCGGTCATTTTCTTTCGGCGGCATTTCCAAATCTGGATCTTTCCAGGTGACCGCGACAAACAGCGGGCTTTTATCTGGATCACCGGGAACTAAGGCGCTGCCATTTTCTCCGCCTTTGATCATCGCCTCGCGCGAGTTCAGCCACAGTTTCCCTTTAATTTTTTTCGGATCTTCTCCGTGACAAGCCATACATTTGGCCTGGAGCATGGGAAATACGGAGCGCGCGAAAATGACTTCGCCTTCATCGACTTTATCAACTTTATTTTCTAACGCCGAGGCCACGCCCATAATCGCCAACAACAAAACCATGAGACAACTACGCATGCTTTTCCTTTCAGCCCGCATCTGCGGTTAGGGTTTTCGGTAATTCGCCTAATGCATGGCGATAGGCAGAAGGCGATAATCCTGTCACCAAACGAAAACGAGTCGCGAAAAAAGCCTGTGTGGCAAAACCTGCCGCCTCAGCCACGGCAGCGATCGTGAGCGAATGATCGGTCAATAATCGCCGCGCTTCATTGATGCGCAAACGCGTAACGAAGGAAATTGGCGTGACGCCATAAATACGATTAAAAGTACGCTGAAATTGGCTGGGAGATAATCCCGCCATCGCCGCCAATTCGGTGAT
Organism: Planctomycetota bacterium; assembly: GCA_947440715.1. Taxonomy (GTDB): domain Bacteria; phylum Planctomycetota; class UBA11346; order UBA11346; family UBA11346; genus BOG-1363. Next base: position 1,552 of record CANETI010000051.1, read on the forward strand.
TGGCAAATCTTGGCGCAGATGCGTGCGCATGTACGCGACGACCCGTGATAAACGGGCAACGGGAGTTTGCGAGTCCGCTTGTTGATTGGAATAACGACGACTTAAAAGCGTAACTAATACTTGAAACATGCCACGAATAACGGTTTTTCTGCCTTCTTCTCCGCCCTGTAATTCACTTTCCAAATGCCGCGCCAAAGCCACGCAGCGCGCTAAGTCTGTTGTTTCCAAATGAAGACGTTGTGGTGCGCGCGTGCTTGATGGGTGACGCGTGTCTAAATCAAATAAACTATGAAAGCCAGCCATTTGACGCAAATCTAAATCGTCATCCAAGACCTGAGCTTGATCAAATTGCACATTACACAATTGCAGTTTCTTCGCTTCTTTAAATCCATGTCGCTGACCATCGGTAATAACAACTACATCACCTTTAACTAAAGCATGCGTCCCACGATTCGAGATATGCGTCGCGCTACCGTCCAGCACGATTACTAATTCGGTATATTGATGACGATGCGATGGAAAATCGCCGTTGTGCTCAACAAATAAAACATTGAAACGAAAGCGTGCATCTGGCACATCATCTGCATACGTGCCATGACATACCTGCACTTGGTCACTTCCACCTTGAACTAACTGCGCGACCACACCAACGACACCATTGGTGGCTGTATTATTACGCTGACGTGCGGCTTTCGGCATTAAGAGTCCTTGCTGACCGTTCTGTTGAACTGGAAAACCAGGTCAACATCAAGATGCGGTATAAGTGAAAATACGAACTAACTTTGTATTCGTTGACTACGGCTTTACCAAGCTGGAATTAACGACACCGGCCTAGACTAAGGCTGATTAAATGCCACAAGAGTCGATTTGATAACGCTTTGTGGCTTAGTTCATTACCCCGGATTCTTAATGCGGTAAAATTATAAATTATTTTATCCTATGCTCTTTCAAAGTGTTAATGCTAACCCCATCGCATGGTTCGTTCTGGATTTACCCAACTAGGTAGTGGCTGCTGGTGCCTTTAGGCTTATTGCTTGCCGATATGAATAACCTTGCGCTCTGCCTCGTCCTGCTCATTGCACAGCCAGCATTGATTGCTGCTGAATCGTTCATCGTGTTTGCCGGTGGCGGCAATGCGGTTGATGGCGGTCCGGCCACAGGCGTCAAACTCATCCAGCCTTTTAGCATTGTGGTCAATGCCGACGGCAGTGCGTGGACCGCAGAACAAGACGGCAATCGTATTCGTCGTATGACTAGTGATGGATCGATCACCACGGTCGTGGGCACAGGGGTTAAGGGCACCGCCGGCGTGGGCGGACCAGGCACAAAAGCAGAAGTTAATGGACCACATCATTTATTAGTGTTGCCTGATGGTCGGCTGATTATTGCGGACACCTATAATAAGCGTGTCTTACAATTTGATGCGAAAACCGGTGTGGTTGCCGCATTTGCGGGGACCGGTGAAACTGGATTTTCTGGTGATGGTGGACCTGCGGTCAGCGCCAAAACTAGCGATGCGTACTCGATTGCCTTATCGAAAGATAAAGAAACTATTTATTTAGCGGACATTCAAAATCGACGTATCCGCGCCATCGCAATAAAGACTGGCATTATTACGACGGTGGCGGGGAATGGGGCAAAGGGTGCTCCTAAAGATGGCGAACTCGCAGCATCTGCTCCCTTAATGGATCCACGTTCCGTCGCAGTCGATGCTGACGGTCGGCTTTATATATTGGAACGTAATGGCAATTGTTTACGGGTTGTCGAAAATGATGGGAAAATTCACACGGTGGTCGGTACCGGCGCGAAAGGAAATAGTGGGGACAATGGCGACGCTAAATTAGCAACGCTCAATGGACCAAAAGATTTATTTATTGATCACGACGGTACGGTGTTAATTGCCGATTGTGAAAACCACGTCATCCGTCGCTACGATCCAAAATCCGGACAGATCACTCGCGTCGCTGGAACTGGAACCAAGGGTAATGGTAAACCTGGGAAACCGCTAGAAACGGCGCTCGATCGTCCACACGGCGTGCATATCGGACCTGATGGTTCTCTGTACATCTGTGACAGTAATAATGGGCGCATCTTGAAACTGGCGCGCTAAATCGCCACGGTGTTTCATTCGGTTAGTGAAAAGACGTATTGGCCACGCGGAACGCCATTCCTCTAACCGACCTCCAGCGGTTCGCGAACTCGTACCCACGTCCGGTGATAACGAGTTCGCGCTAGTCATTTCGTCCCGAGACGATCTGCTAGCGACGAATCTTTCGTGGAGACTTTTATGCGATCAATCTGTTCTACTTTATTATTTTTAGCCCTGACCGTTCCGGCGTGGTCTGCTGCGGCGAGCAGCGATACCTGGACGCAATATCGTGGCACAAATCGCGATGGTATTTCTACGGAAAAATTAACGTTGGGCAGCAAAGCACCGGAAGAAGTTTGGAAGGCCTCGATCGGTATTGGCTACACCTCGATGGCCATTGCTGGCGGCATGTTGTACGCGTCGGGCAACAAAGATAATGAAGACACGCTTCATTGCTTAGATGCTAAAACCGGAAAATCGGTTTGGACCTTCAGCTATCCGCAAGAACTCTCGCCAAATTTATATCAAGGCGGTCCCAACGCCACCCCAACCGTGACTGACGGTAAAGTCTATATTCTAGCCAAAGATGGATTCGCGGCGTGCCTGGATGCCAAAACGGGAAAAGCGGTTTGGAAAAAAAATGTCGCTAAAGAAGTCGGAGCAAAAAAACCTGGCTGGGGATTTTCTGGTTCACCAACTATTTTAGGCCGCGCGCTATTCCTTAACGTGGGCAGCCACGGACTCGCACTGGAAGCCGCCACTGGAACGGTTATCTGGAAAAGCGGCGGTGAGGCTGCTGGCTATGCATCGGTTATTCCGCAAGGAACTGGAAAAAATATCCAGTTATTGGTCTTTGGCGCTGATGCACTGCATGGCGTAGATGCGGCGAATGGCAAAAAACTTTGGAGCCACCCGTGGAAAACTGATCATGGGGTCAATGCCGCAGATCCGATTGTGTTGAATAAACAAGTATTTTTATCCAGTGGATATAATTTCGGCAGTGGACTTGTTGATTTTAGTGGCAGTCCGAAAGAGGTCTGGCGTAACAAGGAAATGAAAAATCATTTTAATGCCTGCGTCTTAATTGACGGTCACCTTTATGGCTTTGACGATGGCACCCTGAAATGCCTTGATTGGGCCACCGGCTCCGTGAAATGGCAACAAGGTGGTCTCGGCAAAGGTTCGCTTGCCGCCTGCAACGGCGCTTTAGTCATCGTCAGTGATAAAGGTGAATTAGTCATCGCCGATGCAAAACCAGATAGTTATAACGAGCGTTCGCGCACGCATGTCGTGCCCGATAAAAACGTCTGGACCAGTCCGGCTATTGCCGATGGAAAAATTTTCGTCCGTAATCCGAAGGGCGATTTGGTCGCACTAGCGGTCAAATAAAAGCTAACCTAACGCGCTTATTCCGTCGGGCGAACGCGCTCAACCACGTCTAAACCGTGACCGGTTAATGCGGCAATATGACGGTCGACGTTAGTCATTAACCGCATTTGTCGCACGCCCAGGTCACGCAATATTTGCGCGCCAGTGCCATAATCCCGATTATCCATCGCCACTTCTGGATCGCGCACCACTTTATGTTGTTTACCTCCATGACGCAGTAATTGCGCGGGAACTCCATGACCATTGGTGTCGCGCATATGCAGGAAAACCCCTTCACCAGCGGCCGCTAATTGTTGTAGCGCACTCAGTGGCGGTAATCCACCTGGGACAGCGAAAATATCGCTGAGCAAATGTTCTTTCTGTACGCGCACCAACACCGGTTCGCTCACCGTCGCCCCTGGTTTTAAACGATTACCGCAGACTAGAGCTAAATGGTGTTCGCCACTAATTTGACTGCGATAGGAGTACGCGCGAAAATCTCCGGCTGACGTTTTAATCTGCGCTTCGGCAACTAATTCAACGGTGCGTTCACTGCCTTCACGGTAAGCGATGACGTCGGCGATTGAGGATAATAATAATCCATGATGCTTGCCAAATTCGATTAAATCTGGCAGTCGTGCCATTTCTCCATCTGGCTTCATGATTTCACAAATAACCGCCGCTGGTTTAAGGCCAGCAAGCCGGGCTAAATCTGCTGAAGCTTCGCTGTGGCCAGCACGCACTAAACATCCACCGTCACGCGCGCGCAGCGGGAAAACATGCCCAGGACTCACCACATCATCCGGACGTACGTTGTCAGCAATGGCGACCTGAATCGTTTTCGCGCGATCAGCGGCGCTAATTCCGGTGGAAATACCTTCACGTGCTTCGATCGACACGGTGAACGCCGTTGATAAACGCGAACGATTATCGCGCGTCATCAGCGGCAAACCTAAACGATCAAGCATTTGCCCTTCCATCGCTAAACAAATAAGGCCACAACCTTTAGTTGCCATAAAGGCAATTGATTTGGCGTCTGCAAATTGTGCGGCCATTACCAAATCACCTTCGTTTTCACGATCCTCATCGTCCACAAGAATTACCATTTCACCGCGCTTGAGAGCTGCAATGACATCCGGAATCGAGGAAAAAGTCATAGGGTATCCGTAAGAAGGTCTACGATTACCGTACGCGTTTGATAATCCCACGCCAGAGCACCATATGGCCGTGCCTCTACACGACCAGACCGACGCATATGCGTCGGTCTGGTGACACTAAGGCGCGAAATCTTCCTACTGTCCAAAAAATTTAATTTCGTGCCTTAGTGTCACGAGGTGTGGGGCGATAGCCCCGCAGCAAAAGCGAACAGCCCAGACGAGTCGATCATGAACCTTTGGTTCCGGCTCGGCTGGGCTGTGAACATCTGCTTGAGCAGCAATTATTTCTTTTTCGGATCAGCCGGTTTCTTTGGGTCTGACTTTTTCGGATCGGCTGGTTTCGGCGGTTCTGTTTTTGCTGGTTCTTTCTTAGGTTCTACTTTCTTAGGCTCTTCTTTACGCGCATCAGGATCTGGGCCAAATGAGGTTAATAACGCCTTGGCTAATTCAACATTGCTGTTGTTAGGCGGCCCATCAGCCGCTGCACCAACCACCAAACGCGCAGCGCGCTCCGTATCTTTGACGAATTGCGCTTTACGCTCGTCCTTCATCGCTTCGGCATTATTTTTAATAAGCTGGGCTTCGTCCCATAACAACCGACCGGCATTGTATCGCGCTTCACATTTTTGATCCGGAGAACCATAGGGCATCACATCCAGTTTAATCAATTCAACCAAGGCTGCTTGTTTATCGTTTTCAATCAGCGTTAACCCCAGGCCGAGCGAAATTTGCGCTTGGCGAGCGGGATCATTACGCAATCCACTAAGAATTTCACGATACGTTGATGCCGCCTCTTTGCTCTTTTTAAAGGACGTACGATAAGACTCTGCGCAATATAATTTGAAGTGGAACCAAACTTCCGGCTCATCAAATGATCGCACCGTCGCTTTTTTCATGAATTCATTAAATTTATTCGCGTTACCTTCGCCGACGGCAATGGCCGCGCGAATTGCATTCGCGCGCGACTCTGCAGCACTTATGCCATCCTTGCGGCCAAAGGCTTCCAATTCATCCGCAATTTTAACCGCATTAGCATCTTTGGCCTGGGCCTGCGCCATGCCTAAGAAATATTTAACATCCAACCAAGAACGATGCGCTGGCAATGGCGGCTTAGCATTCGGGTCACCAGCAAATCCATCCACGACAACGGCATAAGCTTTTGCCGCTTCTTTATATTTTTTCGCTAATTCCCAGCACTGACCCTCATTAATCGAGCCATACACTTTTTCCCATTCACGTGAACCGGCCAGTGCAGCTTGATTAAAAAATTCCGCCGCCGCTTCATAATTACCGGAATCGCGTTCGCTCACGCCCTTCGCGTAGGGGCCACCATCCATGCCGTAATAAACGATGGAATCGAGTTCATTTGGTTTTAATTGATTTGGCTTGGCACCTGGAGTGCCGCTAACCAAACGAATGGTACGATACGATACGCCAAGCGTTGTTTCCGTTTCAACGTAGCCACTGATCTTAGTCCCGTTCTTTCGAATGATAATGTCCTTATCATCCACGGCGTTAGCGGCACTTGCTAGAAATAAACTAGCGGTCAAAGCAAAAAAACTGGCGGCTAAACGAATGGTCATAACGTCTCCGAAACTTTGACGGCTGGGAAAACAAAACATGGGCATAAGTAATTACTCTGATCAGTAGGTATTGAGCGAGGACTACAGACTACCGGCATAAGAACGGTAGTCCTTACGCATTTCGTCGGACACTTTTTTATCTTTATCAATGCGACTAAGTATTTCGCGGGCTAATTTAATCGCCGCATTTTGAGTTTGTTCTTCAGCGCCCAGGATCGACGCCATGGCAGCTTGATCAAATGCAGCAAAATTATTTTCGGTATCATTGACCTTAGCTAAAATTTGAGCGTGTTGTAAGCGCGCTCGGCATTGTTGCTCACTGCTAACTGCCGCCAAGTAGACCTTAATTAAAACACCCACAGCATCAGGTTGTTTTTCTTGTGCTAATAAATCTTCCGCGATGGCTAGGCCGACTTGCCCAAATGCTTCTGGATCTTCAGCGATTTTAATTTTTGCCCAATAACCGCTCAGCAATGCTACCGAATCGGCCTGTTTTTTCTGTGAATTAAATACCGAACGCTGGCCAAGATGACCTTCCAACTCAGCATTCGGCCCCCAGTTAGCCGCTTGCTTCGCCATTTCTTTATAGTCATTCATCGCAGCAGCATGATCACCTGCAGCTAATCCCAATTGGGCGCGCAGCGACACCACTTCGGCCATGTGTACATTTTTCGGGTATTTCGTGATATATTCTTTGAGGGCCGCCAATGCATCTGCGCCTTTTCCCGTACGCGCTAAACTAGCTGCGCCTCGACGATAGGCTTGTTCAATTTCCCAATTCCATTTCGCGGACGCAGTCGCTTTCTTATAAAATTCTGGCGCTTTTTCGAATTCATTATTAGCGAAAAGCACTTCCGCGCGCATGAAATTCGGATCTTCGCCATTACCATTGTAAACAATTGATTTATATTGACCGCGCTTGCGATTCACGGCTATTTTTGCCGGAGACTTCCAATCACCGAGATAAAACAACACACCATCAGTTGTTTCGCTTTCAATCCACGCGTCACTGATGATTTTTTCTTCCGTGATGACCGTGCCTGGCGCTGGTTCAATCGCGGCAAATAACGGTGCCGCCAAAGATCCCGCAACAATAAATGCTAATGCAGCGGAAATTTGAAGTAAACGATTGGTGGTAGGCAAAGGGCTCATTGGTCGGCTTTCTTTTCTTCCGCTGGTTTTTCTTCCGCCTTCGCAGCCGGTTCAGCTGGCTTTGGTGCTGTCTCGGCTGGAGCTGGAGCTGATTCCGGCACCGGCGCTGGAGCTGGATCGGCTGCCGTTGGCGGCTTCGGTACTGGCGTACTGCCGTCAGTAGCAACCACCGCCATGACCTCATCCTCATCAGGCGTCAGCATGGTTTTAACTTCAAACGTCGGCGCATCGGGATCAGTAAACAGAGTCATAACTGAACCATTATTATCCACTTCACCGATCTTGAAGGCGGGCTTTTCTGTTACGCCATTTTTCTCATACAGACCAAGGAAGCGGCGAGCTAATTGCGTCGCCAATGCGTTTTGCGGACGACGTGCACGTTTGTCATCACCGTAGATGGGCGGACTAATTAAATCGCGCGACAAATCGCTGCGATCGCGACGCAAAAAGGACAAGCTATCATTCACAACTTTTACCTCGCCCATCATCACCGAGAATTCCAACACCAGCGTGTAGGCTTCCCAATATCCTACTTTATCACGCGTGCCACGTTTCTCGGCGCGAATACTTGCCGCCACAGCCCGTGCTTTTTCTAATTCAGCTTTGGGTGGCATCGGATCCGCTTTTAATGCCGCATTATAAGTGACCAGCACTAACGCCATTTGGTTTTCTAAACTAAGTGGGTCCTCATTGTAGTGCGCCATAAGAATGGGCAGCGCTTTTTCGAATTGATCATTCTCACGATAAAAAACCGCAAGGCGGCTTTCCGCCATCACTTTATTTGCTGCCATATTCAGCACGTCATTGAAAGCATCCACCGCTTCTTCGATTTGCTTGTATTGCGCGGGGGCGACCACGGCTTTGTTTTTGGCCATGAGTTGGCGGAATTCTTTAATTTTAGTAATTGCACCAATCAGATCCCGACGTTGACGCTTAGGCCAATTCGCCTGCGGTAAATCCTTATAGGCTTGTCGGTCTTCGGCGCTGTCGTAAGCAAAATCTACAATTTCTTCCCAGGCTTTCTTGAATTCGCCACGCGCGGTGACTACCGCACTATATTTCTCAATAATCGGCAATGGATTTTCTTTGAAACTATTCAGCGTCTGATCTTTTCCCAACAGGGTTATGTAGCGCAAATATTGTTTCGCCGCGCGTTGTTTTTCGTCGACGTCCCATAAGGTCGAGGCGATAAAGAGAATATTGGGGACCGCTGTGCTATCAGTTACTGTTGGTTCAAATAAATCTGCAAATGCGCGATTAGCGACGGTTGCCATTTCAAGTAATTCGGGAGTTGCGCTTCCGGCGGATTGTAGGCGGGCAATCATGGTGACGGATCGATTGAAGACGATGGCCAGTAATTTAGCCGCGCCATCTAACGTCGAGTCCACATTTTTATTACGCAGCTTCCCGATACCGCGTTCTAAATTTTGATACACGACTTCATAGGTTTTCAGGGCTTCTAATAAAACCGCCGGATCTTTTGCTAAAACGTCTTTTCGTGATTCATGCCAATCGTGCGTCGCGCGACTCAATTGACGCACCATGCGTGCGGCTAATTGATCATCACTTGGCAGATTCTTCATGAATTCAGCATCCAATAACTTCACCACTTCTTCGTATTTTTGATTGGCAATCAGGCTTTCGAC
>CANETI010000052.1 GCA_947440715.1 Planctomycetota bacterium
GCCGAACTCCCATCTCGCTCAAGCGGTTGGTCGGCAGGGGCGAATTTTACGTAATTTACAAGTCTTATCACTGAGTCTGCGCATGGTGCCTTTACGTGGCACCTTCCAGAAAATGGCGCGGGTGGTTTATGACACGGCTAAAAAGCTGGGCAAACAAGTTGAATTTACCTTAGGTGGTGAAGACACGGAAATTGACCGCACGTTGGCGGAAACCATGGGCGATCCATTAATGCACATGGTGCGCAATGGCATTGACCACGGCATCGAAATGCCTGACGTGCGCGTGAAAAATGGTAAGCCAGCAGTTGGAAAATTACGCCTCGAAGCATTTCAATCTGGTGACGACGTTGTCATTCGATTAATCGATGACGGTGGCGGTATGGATCCGCAAAAATTACGTGCCAAGGCCATTGAAAAAGGGTTAATCGATCCGAATCAAGTGATGGACGAACAAGCTTGTTTTCAAATTATTTTTCTCCCAGGATTTTCTACCGCGGCCAAAGTCACCGATGTCAGTGGTCGCGGCGTGGGTATGGATGTCGTTCGTCGGCAAGTCGAAGAGGCCGACGGTACGGTACATATCGCCTCGACCATCGGTAAAGGCACGACGTTTACCATTCGTTTACCAATGACCACCGCGATTTTAGATGCCATGCAGTTAAAGGTTGGTCCTGAAAATCTGCTGATGCCGATTAATAGTATTGTGGAAATGTTGCGTCCAAAATCCGGCCAGGTTCAGACGATTCTTGATCGCGGTCAATTAATTAAACACCGCGAGCGGATGTTGCCACTGGTGAAATTAGGCGATGTCTTGGGTATAAATGGCTGTGAGCAGGATCCTGAGCAGTCAACCTTGGTGGTTATTGAAAATCACGGCTCAGATTTCGTTATTCAAGTGGACGCCATTCTGGGTCAGCGCCAAGTGGTGATTAAACCATTTGAAGAAGGCGTGACCCATCATCCCGGAACCAGTGGCACAACGATTCTCGGCGACGGTCGCGTTGCCCTCATTTTAAATCCTACGTTTCTGGTTCAATAGTATGTCGACAAGTTGACTCATCACTCCTCACTCGTCACAGCAATCAATTACACAACCACTAACACTCACCGCCATCAAGGAATAACAGATGAAACTCGGAACTAAAATCATGTCGTCAGCCGCCATTGCGGTGATGATCGCCACCATCGGCAGTATCATCGTGACCTTTGTGATTCTGCGGGAAAAGCAGATTAAACAGACGCACGATGTGATGGAGTCGATGATTAAACAAGCTGAAGTGGTCGGCGAGAATTTTGATCGACTGCATACGGCTGGGGTCTTCGACATGCCGAAAATGATGGAGCAGACAAAGACCGTGTCACTGCGAAAGACCGATCTGTACCAAACCATTCCGGTCGTGGCTGCATGGAAATCCATCGAAAAAGTCGCGACTTCGGCGGGATTCAAATTTCAAACCCCGACCTCACCTAAAATTAAAGCACGTAATCCAGAAAACGAGTTTACGTCATTTTTCAAACCGGCATTCGACGCTTTTGACGAAAAGAAGGAGGAATATTTTGCCATTGAAAACGGCTCGATTCTTTTTGCTCGTCCAGTCAAACTCACCGAAAGCTGTTTGACCTGTCACGGAAATCCAGCCAATAGTCCAACGAAGGACGGCAAAGATTTAGCCGGATTGCCGATGGAGAACATGAAAGTCGGTGACATCAAAGGCGCCTTTGTCTTATCAAAACCAATAGATTACGGCGAGGCCAACGCCGCGGCTTTACGCGTGACCTATGTCGGATTAATTATCCTTGCCGGTGTTATGTTTGGATTCTTCTTTATTAATAAAGGAATTACCAACGCACTGCAACGCGCGGTTACCGATTTGACTGCTTGTTCGAATGAAACCGCGAGTGCGGCTAATCAGGTTGCCGGTGGCGCTCAATCGTTAGCCGATGGCACGTCGAAAACCGCAGCAGCCTTAGAAGAAACTAGTGCAAGTTTAGAAGAAATGGGTTCGATGGTGAAACAAACGGCTGCCAGTTCCAGTTCAGCAGCAACCTTAGCCGGTGAAGGCCGACAAGCTGGCGAACGTGGTTCAGTGGCCATGGGTGAATTAGCGAAAGCCATTCAAGACATTAAAGCCAATGCCGACCAAACCGCAAAAATAGTTAAAACCATTGATGAAATTGCCTTTCAAACCAACTTGTTAGCGCTCAACGCAGCCGTCGAAGCGGCCCGTGCTGGTGACGCAGGAAAAGGTTTCGCTGTGGTCGCCGAAGAGGTGCGCAACTTGGCACAACGTGCCGGTGAAGCCGCACGCAATACCGCATCATTGATCGAAAGCTCGGTCAAAGCCGCGGATAACGGGGTTATTTTAGCCAAGAATGTCAACGAGATCGTTGGCCAAAGCACGACCGCTAGCCGCAAGATTAATGACCTCGTGGCTGAAATTGCCGCTTCGGCAAAAGAAGTCGCTCAAGGTATCGAACAAGTCAGCAAGGCGGTTCGACAGATGGATCAAGTTACGCAATCAAACGCGGCTGCGGCTGAAGAAAACAGCGCGGTGGGTGAGGAACTGTCAGCGCAAAGTATGACCCTGAACGGATTGGTGGTCGGACTGGATGTGATGGTGCGTGGGGCCGAGGCGGTGCATCAAAAAGCGCCATCTATGACAGGGAATAAAAAGCCTGTGAAGTCTTCAATGACCCAGCACGACAGCTAAAGGTACTCAGATATCGAACGCGAACGTGCTGACCGCACGCTCGCGTTCTGAGTCCTCTGTTTCTTCAACCATCATTATTAAATCGGAGTTCCCCATGACCTCATCCACAACTGCTCCAACGACCGGTCGCGTGACCGGAACCTACCTGACTTTCCAGGTGGGGCCGGAAGAATACGGCATCGAAATTTTCAAAGTCCGGGAAATTATCGGCATGCTGCCGATTACCCCCGTGCCCGGTTCGCCACCAGAAATGATTGGGGTGATTAACTTGCGCGGCAAGGTCATCCCGGTGATCAGTATTCGTACGCGCTTCGGCATGCCGGCGGCGGAGGCACATCCGCATAACGTCATTATCGTGGTCGAAAATCGACAGGGAGAAATCGGCATCGCGGTTGACCGTGTTGCTGAAGTCGCGCGATTTACCGAAGCCGAAACCGAAGCGCCGCCAGCTTATGGCTTAGCGGTTGATACCACCTGTGTTTCTGCCATTGGAAAATCGCAGGGGCGCATTCGCATTCTGCTCGATATTGCTCGGGTGTTAGGCGATGTGAGCGCAGCTAGTGCATAAGCACAATTTTTTTCAAACCAAAACAGGATACTCATATGAAACTCGGCAATAAAATCAGCCTCGGATTCGCGACCGTCCTAGCGACAGGCGCGATATTGGGCGGAATTTCGGTCTATACCATGAACGGTTCGGTGGATCGGGCGACCGCTTTAAGCAACAGCTACGTACCAAAAGCGGATTTGGCGGTAGCCATAGAAAGAGCCGCCAACCACACCATGTTGGCAGCTCGTAGTTATGGACTTACCGGGCAGGAAAATTATTTAAATGAAGCAAAACATCACCTGAGTGACTTAGAAGCGAGTCTTACGGCGGCAGGAAAATTGGCAGCCGAGCAAAAGTTGCCGAAATTTGCCAGTGCCGTTGATAAAGCCAAGACCCAGACAGAAAGTTTTTCCTCATTATTCCATCAAACCGAAGCGCACATGGCTAAGTTGGTTACGGTAACCGCGACCATGAATACGAGCGCTGTTGACTTAATGAAAAACGCAGATGCCTTTTTGAAATCACAGACCGAATTACTTCGTCAGGAACTACAATCACCACCTAGCGAGACTAATGAAGCGGTGAGCGCCAGTAAAGGTTGGGGAAAGCCAGCGGCAGGAGTTGAATCCGCGCATAAGCCTGTCGTTGGTGGTAATACGCTTCAACGATTAGAAAAAGTGACCTTGATGAGTCACCTGATTGAGAAAGTGGATCACATTCGTATTTCGTCTTGGAGGGGACAGGCACAACGTAATATGAGTGCGGTTAGTGACGCCATGCATGAATTTGGCGAGGTTGAAAAAATACTACTTAGAATTAAGGAAATTACCCATTTAGAGGAACATCTTCACGAATTGGCTGCGATTGCCAAGGATGTTGAGGAATACCACCATAGCGTCAGCGAGATGTTGGTGCTCAATAAGGAACTCAGCGAAATTGGCAAGAAACGCGCCGAAGCGGGAATTACCCTACAAGACATAGCGCATGAAGCTGCCGAAGAAGGCGTTAAACAATCGGTCAGTGAAGCAAAAAGTAGTATGGAGGAATTAACCGCAGCCTCACAGACGATCACGGGCGGATTAGCCGTGATGATTATTTCTGGGGTTTTATTAGCCTTTTTTATTACCCGCGGAATTGTTAAGGCACTGATGCGCACGGTCAGCGATTTAGCGTCTTGTTCGAATGAAACCGCCAGTGCGGCAGAGCAAGTCGCCGGTGGCGCACAGTCGTTGGCGGATGGCACGTCTAAAACCGCAGCCGCCTTAGAAGAAACCAGCGCTAGCTTGGAGGAAATGGGTTCGATGGTGAAACAAACCGCCGCCAGTTCCAGTTCTGCTGCGACCTTGGCGGGTGAAGGCTGTCAAGCCGGCGAACGCGGTTCAGCCGCGATGGTTGAATTAGCCCAAGCCATTCAAGATATTAAAAAGAATGCCGATCAAACGGCGAAAATTGTTAAGACCATCGATGAAATCGCCTTCCAAACTAATTTATTAGCCCTGAACGCAGCGGTCGAAGCTGCCCGTGCCGGTGATGCCGGTAAGGGTTTTGCCGTGGTCGCCGAAGAGGTTCGCAATTTAGCGCAGCGTGCTGGTGAAGCAGCGCGTAATACCTCATCACTTATTGAAAGTTCAGTCAAAGCTGCCGACAACGGTGTAAGCCTGGCCAAAAATGTAACGGAAATCGTAAGTCAAAGCACGACGTCTAGCCGTAAAATTAACGACCTGGTGGCAGAGATTGCGGCGTCGGCAAAAGAAGTTGCTCAAGGTATTGATCAGGTTGGCATCGCCGTGCGTCAGATGGATCAAGTAACTCAGAGCAATGCCGCAAGCGCCGAAGAAAATAGCGCCGTGGGTGAAGAGCTGTCAGCACAAAGTCAGACCTTAAATGGCTTAGTGGTTGGCTTAGATGTGATGGTACGTGGGGCAGCGGCTGAACAACAAGCCCACATGAGTAAACCGGTTGCTCGTAGCGCCAAAGCGTCACCACAGCCAGCACAGAAATCGGTTATGGCATCAGCAAAAGCACCTGCACCTAAGCTAACAAAGTCGATTGCTCAGGCGGCCAGCAAAGCCATTCCATTCGATGACGACCTCGGTGATGCACAAACCCTCGGCAAGTTCTAGATCTCATTAAATAGACACTCTTATACCAGGAAACCTCTCATGCGAAAACTATCATTCAGTCTACTTTTCCCATTAATCTTTGGCGCCATAGCATTGGCCGAGGAACATCACCACGCGGAAGCTAAAGCTGCGCCAAAGGTTGCTTCGACGCCTGCTGCAAATCACGCGGCTAAAGCGGTTGCTCCGGCCAGCGCTGCCGCACACGGCAGTCACGGTGCCCCGGCCGTTCAAGGACCTGACGCCGCACAAGCGCTCAATATCTTAATGCAAGGTAATCAGCGTTTTATTAATGATTTAATGGATAAAGGGCATAAAAATTCTGATCGTCGCATTGAGATTGCCAAGGGGCAACATCCCATTGCTATCGTGGTCTGTTGTTCCGATTCACGAGTCCCGCCAGAGCAAGTTTTTGATGTTGGATTAGGTGATATTTTTGTGGTTCGTGTGGCTGGTAATGTGCTGGATTCAATCGGTATGGGTTCGATTGAATACGCTGCCGCACATTTGAATGTCCAATTAGTGGTAGTTCTGGGACATGAACGTTGCGGTGCCGTTACGGCGGCTATTTCCGGTGATCCTGCACCAGCCCATGTGTTAGCCATTGTCGAAGCAATTCAGCAGAATTTGGCGGGGACCACGCCCGCCGCTGGTGATGCTGTTGATCAGGCCGTGTGTTTTAATGCTAGCGCAGTTGCCCGTCAGGTCAGTAGTTCAGCTCCGATATTAAAAGACCTAGTCACCGCCGGAACGCTCAAAGTGGTCGCCGCACGTTACGACTTGGATGAAGGCACCGTTAAACTCTTACCATAAGACTTTTACCAAAAGACCCTTAACACAAGAATAAAGTCATGGCGATTAAAGCCGATCCTATTGCAGAAATTATGGCCCTAGCCTATGAGGTTGCGGGCATCAATCTTGCCGAATCTAAACGCTCGATGGTGGAGGGGCGTTTAGCGAAGCGTCTGCGTGAATTGGATTGTGATGCCTGTGAATATCTCACGCGCGTCAGAAAAGATCCTAAAGAATTATCTGCGATGTTGGATTTATTGACCACCAATCATACCGCGTGGCGGCGCGAACCCGATCATTTTGATGATTTTGAACGGCGCGTTTTGCCCACGATTGCCAAAGCGCGCAAAGGCGCCAGTCGGCCAACATTGCGAATCTGGTGCGCCGCAGCGGCCACCGGCGAAGAACCATGGACCATTGCCTTGAGTTTAATCAGAGCAATTCCTGATATTGAAAAATGGGATGTCGCCATGCTGGCAACCGATATTTCAACTCGTGCTTTGGGCAAAGCCAATGCCGGACGTTATGATGCTGGACGTATCGCTGCGCTATCCTCTGCCGATCGCGATCTTGCGGTGGATCTCGCAGAAGCGGGTCCACCTGTGATGTATTCAGTCAAACCACAATTACGTTCGCTGGTGAATTTCGCGCGTTTAAACTTAATGGAATCATGGCCCATGCGTGGCCCATTTGATTGTATCTTCTGTCGCAACGTGATGATTTATTTTGACCAAAAAACCCAGGAGCGTTTAGTCAACCGCATGGCGGGATTACTCGCTAAAGGCGGCACGCTCTATGTCGGTCATTCGGAAAGTTTATCGGCGATTAATCACCCATTAAAAGCGATTGGACCAGCCACCTATGTCGCATGATGTGATAACTGATGCCGGTCGCGTGGTCTTGGGTATTGGTGGGCTCGAAGCTCGTCGCGCCGATCGCGGACTTATTATTACTCATGCGTTGGGTAGTTGTTTAGGCATCGTGGTTTATGATGCGCAGGCAAAAGTCGGGGCCATGTTGCATGCGCAATTACCACTGAGTCAGTTGAGTGCCGATTTAGCCAAGCAGCATCCTGGTCGTTTTGTCGACCTTGGTATTCCGTTGTTATTTAAAGCGGCCGTTGATTTGGGCGCTAATCGTCGTTTGTTACGTGTGACCGTGGCAGGTGCGGCGAACATGATCGCGACGACCAATGATTTATTTAATATCGCCACTCGGAACTTGACCGTGATGCGTAAAATGTTTTGGCAACAAGGAATATTGCTGGCTGGTGAAGATACCGGCGGCGCTAGCCCACGAACCATGAGTCTTAAATTAGATACCGGCGAAACCGTGATTGAGTCACAAGGGCGAAAATATGCCCTATAAAAACTGGCGCAAAAAAATAGCTCGGAAAAAATTAGGTCCTGCAAACAGCAAGGAAACTTATGGCATTTAACGTCTTGGTCGTCGACGATAATCGCATGATGCGCAGCATGGTGGCGCGTGCCGTGGGCATGTCGGGGTTGTCGATCAGTAAAACGTATGAAGCTGGTGATGGCGTCCAGGCTTTGAAAGCCATGCGCAGTCAGTGGATCGATTTGGTGTTGCTCGACATCAATATGCCAGTCATGAATGGAGAAGAATTCCTCACCCAATTACGTGCGGACACGGCCCTCAGTAAAACCTTGGTGATTGTGGTTTCCACGGAGTCTTCACAGCCAAGAATTACTCGGCTCAAAGAAATGGGCGCGGGTTTCATTCATAAACCGTTTCGCCCAGAAGAACTGGTCAATGCCGTTAATGATCTCATGGCAGGTAAAGTCGGAGGTGACAAATGAGCGATGAAGCATGTCTAGCCGTTATTGCGAACGTAGCGGAAAATCTTGCCTTTCTGATGCCAACAGGCCCTGCCGAGAGTACGCCCGATTCGTGGCGCATTCAAATTGAAGTCCAGTGGGTTGGTCCCGATGGTAGTCGCGGTCGCATTATGGTGGCCTTGGATCAAGGCGCCGCAGAAGCCACGGCGGCTAATTTATTGGGATTAATGCCAGGCGAAGTGCCATCAGGGCCAGATATTCAAGATGCCGGTAATGAGTTAGCCAATGTTATTGCCGGTAATTTATTGCCCGTGCTCTATGGCAATGATCACGAATTTCATTTGAATCCACCAGAGGCACGCGCTCCGACTCCATTATATGGACGCACGGTAGTGATGCTGGGGTTGTGGGAAGGTATTATCGGAGTTTCTATTTATGGTGATGCTGACAACACCCGAATTCTCAAGGCGGTACAGGTACCGCGCGAGTTACGTGCATGATTTCGGTCCTGGTGGTTGATGATAGCGCCACCGTACGTCGGGTCATTACCGAGGGGTTGAATCGTACGTCGGATATTCGCGTTATCGGAAGTGCGCCGGATCCCTATGTCGCGCGGGAAAAAATTGTCGAATTAAAACCGGATGTGATTACCCTGGACGTCGAAATGCCACGAATGGATGGCATTAGTTTTTTAGCGAAATTAATGCAGCACCGTCCGATGCCAGTGGTGGTGATTTCTAGTTTGACTCCAGCGGGTAGCGAAGTGGCGATGCGCGCCTTTCAACTCGGTGCGGTCGAAGTGTTATGTAAACCGGGTTCTGCCTATGATGTGAGCGATGCCGTGCCGCGATTAGCGCGAGCGATTCGTGCGGCAGCGATGGCACGCTGTAACGGACCTCGGCTCACCGCGCTGCCACTGGTAGACAAATCACCACTCCCAGTAACGCGTCTCGCAAAGACGTCGGATAAAATATTAGCCCTGGGTGCTTCAACTGGCGGTACCGAAGCGTTGCGCGAAGTATTATCCAAATTGCCAGGGGACGTTCCTGGGATGGTGATCGTTCAACATATGCCGCCCATGTTTACCGCGTCATTTGCGCAAAGTCTCAATCGGACCAGTCGCGTTCAGGTCACCGAAGCCAAAGGCGGTGAACCATTATTGCCTGGCTTAGCGTACGTCGCGCCAGGGGGGCATCATCTCGTCGTGGTGCGTAATGGTGCACATTATCAGGTGGAATTACGCGATGGACCAGAAGTCCATTACCAGCGTCCGGCAGTTGATATTACCTTTATGAGTGTCGCAAAAGCGGCTGGTGCCAACGCGGTTGGCGTGTTGTTGACCGGCATGGGGCAAGATGGTGCAGCGGGACTTAAAGCCATGCGCACGGCAGGGGCGCATACCATTGCCCAGGACGAGGCCAGTTGTGTGGTGTTCGGTATGCCGAAGGCGGCAATTGATTGCGGGGCGGCGATTGAGGTCGCAGGGTTAGGCGTTATGTCAGAGCGTATTGTCCAGGCGCTCCACCGACTAGAAGTCTAGAAAGTATCTATGACCAGTGAACAGGAATCGGTTAAAGGTAATAAACGCGACACGCTTTCGTTACGTAGACAAGCCGAAGCCAAAGTTAATCACAAGCTGGCGCAGTTTACCGATATTCAAACGCTGATGACGCAAGACGTGTCGCATCAAGATGCAATGGAAACCATGAAAAAGATGGTCCATGAACTGCAGGTGCATCAGATTGAATTAGAAATGCAGAACGAAGAACTGCGTCAGGTGGAAATAGAACGCGATCAGTTACGGGCACACTTTGTTCATCTTTATGAATTCGCGCCGATTGGTTATTGCACCATCACCCAAGACAACCAGATCATCGAAACCAATCTGAGCGCCGTAACGATCTTGGGGATAGAACGAAATGCGACCGTAAAATCATTTTTCACCCGTTTTATTGAACCTGAAGATCAGGATATTTTTTATCGCTTGAAAAAAAATCTGGTGGCAAGTCACGGGCGAGAAGAAGCCGAATTACGTCTGCGTAAACCAGATGGTAAAATTGTGTGGGTGAAAATTATCTTGGCCGTGATTCAGGCGGACCATTCAACCGGCAACCTGTTGCTGATGCTGAATGACATCAGTGAACGCAAAGAGGTAGAGCAAACGCTAGCAACCGCCAATAAATTACTCGAAATGACGGGCGAATTGGCAAAGGTTGGTGGTTGGCAAATCGATTTGAGCACCATGAAACAACAGTGGACGCGAGAGACGTTTCGCATTTGCGAAATTGACTCTCAGGTTGAACCGGAAGTGAGTCAGGGTATCGAACTGTATTCCCCTGATGTTCGGCCTATTATTGAAGGTGCGGTACAGGCGGCAATAGAGTGTGGTACGCCCTACGATTTGGAATTGCCAATCATTACGGCCAAGGGTCGTCGCCGATGGGTGCGGACGCAATGTTATGTAGTGAAAGAGAGAGAAGGGAAAGTCACTAAACTGATCGGCGCGTTTAGTGATATTACTGAAGCCAAACA
>CANETI010000053.1 GCA_947440715.1 Planctomycetota bacterium
AACTCCGTGGGAACTGTTCTCTGATGACTGGCAAGCAGCTGCCGCTGCGGCGGATGGTAAAGAAGTTGGCGCACGCCTCAGTTTAGGTTTACGCCGTTGTTTGGGCACCGTCTTTCGTTTCGATGGACCTGCCTCCACCGCTAAAGAAACGCTGACCTTTTTGCGTCGACGCTTACAAGACGCCGAACATCGCGAACTCACACGCCTACTTGAACAATTAGATGCCTTACGGTGGGCCGCTGATGATTTAGCTCCCTCTGCTGTTCGACCCATGTTAGAAAATGGACGTGCCTGGGTGCGTTCAGTGCAACAACGTTTAGATGCTGAAGCCGAAGCCGCTAAGCTCGCCAAACAAGATAAATCATCTGCCAAGAATAACGATCTCACCTCTAACCCAAGTGCTACCGCGCCGTGAATTCTGACACTACTGAATTAGCATCACGTTTTAGTGACCTGTGGTATCTCGCCCTGGTCGTGCTGCCGCTTATTGTGTTGTGGTGGCGCGAACGTCGCGGTGGCGCATCGTTCCCAGGTTTTGCGCTGATGGCCGAAGCGCTGCGCCCAAGTCATGGTCCATGGATTTATCGCTTATTAATCGCCGTTGGGTTAACCTTTCTCGCGCTCGCCATGGCACGGCCACAAATTGGACGGTCTATTATTGAACGTGAACAAGCGGGCCGCGATCTCCAGTTGGTAATCGACTTATCGGGCAGCATGCAAGTTGATGACTTGACTGATGAAAATGGACGACGCATTGATCGGCTAGAAGCCGTCTGCACGGCTGCCAAACGCTTTGTTAAGAATCGCCCCAATGACCGTATTGGCCTAGTATTTTTTGGCGATCAAGCACTGACGAGCTGTCCGTTGACCTATGATCATGAAACCGTCGAGCAATTTATTGAACGTACCGAACAACAACAACGCGCCTTATGGAACAGTGGTCACGAACGTGGTTTATTAGGAAATGCGACCAACTTAGGTCTCGGCATTGGTACCGCACTCCGTGGTTTAAAAGATCCCAAATCAAAAGGACGCGCGATTATTTTAATTACAGACGGAGCCGATTCGCGTGATTTAAAAGGTTGGGTTGATCCCTTAGAAGCCGCTCGCCATGCGCGCAGTAGTTCCGTGCGTTTATACGGCATTGGCGTCGGTAATCCCAATGGCACCCGCAGCGTGCGTGATGCCTTTGGTCGCATGATGGTCAATCGTTTACCGCCGCATTTACAACCTGACATGAGCCGATTAGAAACCATCGTTAGCCAAGCTGATGGCAAAGCCTTCCGCGCAAATGATCGTGAAGGCTTAGCCGAAGTATTTACAAAAATCGACGAACTCGAACCAACGCCGCGCACCGTGCGTAAGCGCGAAGATTTCACTGATCGCTTCCTGTGGTTACTCGCCATTGGCACGGCCCTCATTGGCTTAGCCCTGGGCTGCGAACCTCGTTTGCGAGGGGTGAGTTGATGAATATTTCAAAGAACAGTCCGGAAGTCCGGAAGTCCGGAAGTCCGGAAGTCCTGCGTGATCTTCGTGATATTAACTACGTGGGATTTATGTGCGGCTACAAAAAGGCGGCGCTACGCGCATCTGAAATAGTAACCGCTCTCCGTGAGCGCAGCGAACACCTTTCTGCAGTCGAACAAAAGCTACCCCTCGCACAATCAAAACCACGGTCGCCCAGGACTTCCGGACTTCCGGACTTCCGGACCTCCGGACTTCCCAGGAATTCCCCATGACCTGGGCCAACATTTATCTATTATGGTTATTACTACCACTCGTACTGCTCGCTGCGGTAGTACTATGGTGGCGTCGTCGCGTTTATATCGCTCAGGCCGGATTGGGTGTGGGTGTCCATCATTTAACCGCTGGCGTTGGTCGACGACGTGAAGTGATGCGCTTAGCATTATTATGGAGCGGGTTAGCTTTGCTCGTGGTGGCGCTCGCTGGTCCACGTTGGGGCGCACATGATGAAATGCGTGCAAGCCGTGGAGCCGATTTATTACTGATCATTGACTGTAGTCGGTCGATGATGGCCAAAGATTTACATCCGAATCGTTTGGAAGCGGCGCGACGCAAGGCGATTGATTTATTACAACTCGCGCCCGAAACCCGTTTGGCGCTGATGCCGTTTGCGGCGGTCCCAGTTTTGCGTTGTCCACTGACCGGCGATCATCATGCCATTGAATTAATGTTACAGGATTGCACGCCAGAATTATTCCCCGCCGAAAATGGTTATCAGGGCACCGCCATTGGCTCGGCTATTCAAGCGGGATTGCGTGTACTGGGCAAACAAGTCGAACGCGGTCAATCTATTCTGGTGATGAGCGATGGCGCAGATGATGATACGAAAGCCGTAGAAGCGGCAGCGAAAGCAGCCGAACAAGCTGGTGTACCTGTTTACGGAATATTTTTTGGTGACACCGAACGCGAAGTCAGCATCACCATTGATGGCAAGCAAGAAATTATGAAAGCCGATCGTTCGACTTTAGATAGCCTCGCACAAGCCACTGGCGGACTCTGCGTTAATGCCCGCGATGATGATGAAGACATTGCCGTTATTCACCAACACTTGCGCACACATGTCGTGCAATTGCCGTGGGAAGAACGTAGTCGGGTGGTGCAGAGCGAACGTTATCAACTCGTCGTCTTGCCAGCGATGCTGCTTATTTTCTTTGGTGTTTTACTGCCAACACGCCGGAGGCGGGTATGATGTTGCGCTCACAAAATCCAACTTGGCTACGCACGCTGATCTTGTTGTTCGTGGCCATATCTTTCCACGCTCCTGTGCAAGCCGCTGATCCCTGGGCTTTTTTCAACAATATCGATACCACCGACACGGCGACGGCAAAAGTACGGTTGGAAGCGTTGTTACTGGAACACCCAGGATTTTATCCCGCACATTTTAATTTAGGTACGGTGTTGATGAGCAGCGACCGCGACACCGCGGCGAGCCATTTAGAAACAGCGACCGCCAGCCCATCCATCACGCTGCAACATGATGCCTGGTATAATTTAGCTTTGGCGCGTTTTGGACAGGGGCGTTTAGAAGATGCCATGGCCGCAGCGACCAAAGCTTTAACCTTACAACCAAAGAACGACGAGACGACAAAACTGCGCGATGAATTACGGCGCATCGCCTTAGTTCGTGCGAATGAAGCGCGTTTGCAGGCTGAGGCGGAAGCGAAAAAACTGAAACTCGTATCGACCACGTTGCCCGATGGACATGTCGGAGAAAAATACGATCAACGTTTACAAGCTCGCGGCGGCGCGGGTAATTTTCGTTTTGCTTTAGGTGCCCCACCAACGCCAACGCCAGCGGCTCCGACTACCGCAGCGGGGACTGCTCCACCTGCGCCAGTTGCAGTTACAACGCCACCGCCTGCCGTAGCGCTGCCAGCAGGCATGACGCTGGACGCCGATGGTCGTTTACATGGTCTTCCGCAAACTGCTGGTCGCCATGATTTACCCATCGTGGTGAATGACAGTACCGACACCAATGTGCACGGTGTGGTCACCTGGGTCATTCAACCCGCGCCCGCCATAATCACCACCACCTTACCCGAAGCGATTGTCGGTTCCCCCTATGAAGCCGCGATCAGTAGTGTCGGCTTACATAATCCAAAATGGACAGTCACCGGATTGCCGCCTGGATTAAAAGCCGCCGTTGAACCTGGTCCACAAGTGCGCATCAGCGGCATACCAACCACCCCAGGCACCGTGACCCTCACAGTACGCGCCGATGATGGCGAACGCCACGCGAACGGAACACTGCCGCTCACGGCCAGCGATACCTTTGCCCCTGATGTTGCTGTCCTACCACCAGCAACGGCCTGGGCTGCCTACGCCCATCAATTAGGTGTTCGTGGTACGCCACAAGCCTATCGTTGGACATCCGTTGGCGCTGGCGGAATAACCTGTAAAGAAAATGGCCAAGTCACCGGCACACCTGAACAGGCCGGGAATATCGAACTGCCTGTCACTATTCATGCCGCCGCCGCCGATGGACGTAGCCGTAATCATTTGGTCACCATTCCGGTTAATCCGCCGCCCGTCATCGATGAAGCTACTCCCATTGCCCTGCACACCAAACAAGCCATTAATCGTCCGCTTAAAGTTACCGGCGGTACACCGCCTTACACGTGGACCGTGCATCAAGGATTAATGCCACCTGGATTACGCTTAGATCCAGATGGTGTGGTGCGCGGTGCTGCTAGCGAAATTGGCGATGTTAAGCTCACGGTGGCATTGGAAGATCGTTGGCAGGCACGAACGCAAAGTGAAATTACCTTTAGTATTACCAAACGTCCCGACGACGAACAGAAAGACGATAAGAAAAAAGAAGAAGACAAGCAGGAGCAGAAAGATCAGCAAAAACAGGACAAGCAGGAGCAAAATAAAGACCAACAACAAGCTGATAATAATAAACCCCAAGATCAGCAAAAAGACCCGTCAAAAGACCAACAGAAGCAGCAAGACCAGCAACAAAAAGACCAAGCACAGCAAAACCAGCCGGATCAGCAACAAAAGGGCGCCTCGGATAAAGAACAGCAAGCTGAACAAAAAGCCGAACAAGCGGCGCAACGCGCCCAAGTGCTGAACCAAGCCGCTGCTGATCGTTGGCTAGATAATTTACCCAAAGAAGACCGTGATGTCCTGCGTTACCAATTACTCGAAGGTGGCCAGTTGAAACCGCGCCAGGATGGGAAAACTTGGTGACGATGTCACGGCTACGATCACCGCTTTTTGCTCTCCTGGCGTTGCTGTTTGGCAGTGTTCTGCCAACGCACGCCGTCGAATTGCGTTTCGATTTCCCTGACCCCGTTTTTGCTGGTGTGGTCATGAGCGCGTCACTGGTCATCACTGATGCTACCAGCCGCGTGCAACGCATAGATTTACCCACCGTTGCTGGCCTCGAATGGGAAACGCGGCGCGGCGCTTCGACGCAAATGACTATTGTAAATGGTCGACGAAATCAAAGTGAAACGCATACCATCGTGTTTCGACTCACTGGCGATATACCTGTCACTATTCCTGCGGTAACCGTCCACTTTGCCGATAAGACTACCGAGAGCACCACCCCGCGCACCGTGCGTCCAGAACAGCCCAATACCAATCTGACTGGTGAAGCGTATGCCGAAGCAACCTTTGAGCCGAGCTCCATCGTACCTGGGGAACCAGCGACCTTAATTTATCGTCTCTATTTACGCCAGGATCGTAAACGTGCCGTAAAAGAACCAACCTTCGCGCCACCACCCGAATTACTGAGCCTAGGTGATCGTAGTGAAGCAACCAGTGCCACCGTTGATGGTGAGGGTACTGAATGGCAGGTGCAAACATGGCGGTGGCCCGTAACCGCCGCCCAACCAGGAGATTTCACTGCCGTTGGTCAACAAAAATGGTTTCGCTGTCGCGAAGATTTATTCCGCCAGCTCGTTGCTGAATCCGAACACAACGTGGCGATTAAACCGGCGAAATTATCGGTATTAGCCTTACCCGAAGAAGGACGTCCGAAGGATTTCTTAGGGCTCATTGGTCCATTAGTTGCCAATGCCACCATCGATCGGACACGCATTGCGACTGGCGAGGGTACGATTTTTACGGTGACGCTCACGGGATTACAAATTGGATTAGCCCACCGTCCGACCATTCCGCTGCCAACCACGGTCCAAGCCTATCCGAAAGACGATACCACGGTCAAAGACGTGCGCACCTTTACCTGGGATATTGTGCCCAGCACCACCGGTGAATTAACCATTCCCGCCGTCGCCTTTCCCTACTTTGATCCGATTAATAAAAATTATCAGCGTACCACGACCAAGCCCCTCACCATTGAGGTTATTCCTGGGCGCCAACGCGCACTTGTCGTGAGTGGTGCCGTGGAAGTTGATAAACCCGCACCCGTTGCCGAAATTATTGCCCTACCGCCACCCATACGTGGAAAAATTATGAGCCAGCCCGCCACAGGATTATCGTGGATTGCCATGATAGCTGCGATTGGTCTTGGGGGAGGAATTGGTTTACTGCAACGTTGGCGAGATCGCCCACGTCGTGGGCCACATCGCGGACGTGCGTTGCGTAGTGCTATTGAAAGCGGTAAATTAGATGCCATTGCGGCTGCAATTTTTGCCTTACGCCCAGAGTTAAATACCGAACAACGTGCCATTGCCGATGCCATTGAGCAGCGTATCGATCAAGCGCGTTTCGGCGGTGGGCAAACTGGCGAAGTGGCACAAATGGCCAGGCCTTTATGGGATATTGCCTGACCATGAAACGCGTGCTGATTTTACTGCAATTTATTTTATTTCTACCAGCTTTGCTGTGGCCATTGTTTGCCGCCGATGATCCCTATGCCGCCTGGGGCCATGGCCGACCGCAAGATGCCATCGCCGCCCTGCATGCCCGCGCTGAAAACGAACAACGCTGGGACGCTTGGTTAGATGCGGGTTTAGCCGCCGCCGCCGCGAATCGTCACGGTGAAGCCATAGCCTGGACCCTAACCGCACACCAAATGGCCCCAGAACGTAGCGAGCCACGCCAAGCCTTGCGCGCACTCAATGTCACCCTACCAGTTGGTTGGGTAGATCGATTAGGGCCACTCATACTCCCTGGGCAAGGTTGGGTTGGCATTATATTATTGTGCCTCGGCGCTGCTTGTCTTGGTTATAGCCTGTGCACCAATCGTCAGCGAACAGGAACGCTCATCACTGGGTGTTTGCTGCTGCTCATTGCGCTTCCAGGTCGCATTGCGATTGATCACGACCAAACACGTTCGCTGATCAGCGCGGTGCGCGATACCTTGCTCTATGATAGCGCTGGCAAACCAATGACGGCAATTGCCAGTGGCAGTATTTTATATCGCGACCAAACCGATGCCTGGGCCGACCGCATATTAGTGGTGCTCAACGACGGCACGCGCGGATTTGTTCCCGTTGTTGATACGGTCGCTAAGCCGTAAGCAAAATCATAACGGCGCTGAGTTGAAGCCCCGCCTAACCGCGACTTGTCTTATCGCCGTTCGACGCAAATTATCGTTTAGAAAAAGTCCTTTAAGATGCCAGTCACGATGCCAACCACCCTACCAACCGTTGAGGTTAACCAGAACACGCGCCTAGCGCCGCGTTGGCAGGTCATTTTACTCAATGACGACGACCACAGTTATGACTACGTTATTGAAATGCTGATGACGTTGTTCGGACACTCAATGGAAACCGCTTTCCAGATGGCTTGTGAAGTCGACGCACAAGATCGCGTCATCGTCGACACGACCTCGCGTGAGCGCGCCGAACTCAAACAAGAACAAATCCACGGCTATGGTGCGGATTGGCGCTTACCTCGATCACAGGGAGCGATGTCGGCGGTGATTGAGCCGGTTTCTTGATCGACATCGGACCTAATTTGGTCCGATGTCTTTTCTTATGTCCGACGTCCGATGTCCGATGTCTTTTACGTATTAAATTGCCCGTGTTCATCAGTATCATGTTTTAAACATCACGCGAATATTTTAACGTTAACAAAATATTCACAGACATCGGACGTCGGACATCGGACGTCGGACGTCCGATGTCCGATATTGCCACCGAACTCCGAGCATCACACTTCCCCACCATGACCAGTACGAATCTCACCTTCGCCTCACAAGCCGAACACCGCGCTTGGTTAGCCTCACAAGCCGCTTTGCCTGCAGGGTTTCGTGTTGGCACGACACGCTTTGATTTCACCCCAGTCGAAGTCAGCAAACCAGCGAAGATGACGATCACTATGATCGCCTTGGATAAACCAACCACGGCGTTCGCTGCGATGTTTACGCAAAATGCATTTCCTGGTGCGCCAATTCACATTGGTCGCCAGCGATTACACGAAGCAACCATCGGCGCGGTGATTGTGAATAATAAAATCAGTAATGTGTGCGCGCCGGATGGCGTGCGCACCAGCGAACGGTTATGCGAAGCAGCAGCCGCAATACTGAAATTAACTCCGCAACAAATATTACCGTCGTCAACCGGTGTCATTGGTTGGCAATTACCAGTCGAACAAATGGTGCCTGCGATTCCCAAGGCGGTAAGCGCACTCCAAGCTGAATCAATTCTGCCTGGTGCGGAAGGGATTGTTACCACGGACCTGTATCCCAAAATTCGTCGCGCCCAGGTGGGCAATGGTTCCATCGTCGGCATCGCAAAAGGTGCGGGCATGATTGAGCCCAATCTCGCCACCATGTTAGTGTACTTGCTCACCGATTTAGACGTGCCGCGCGACGCCTTGCGTGCAGCTTTAGCAAAAGCTATTCCTGGCAGCTTTAATAGCATGTCCATTGACAGTGACACCAGCACCTCAGACACCGTCGCCTTGCTGTCATCACAGCTGGTGCCTTGCCCTGATTTGTCCGCGTTCCAAACGGCGCTCAATAATGTCTGTCGCGATTTAGCTGAAGACATCGCGCGCAACGGTGAAGGCGTCCATCACGTGATCCGCGTTCAGGTCACTGGCGCGCCAACCGAAGCCTTTGCCCGCAGCGTGGGTAAGTCCGTCGTAAATTCGCCGTTATTCCAATGCGCCGTCTGCGGTAATGATCCAAATGTCGGACGTTTAGTCTGCGCCATCGGAAAACACATTGGCGTTATTGCCCCAGGTACCGACTTGTCCAAATCACGCATGACCATGGGTGGTCAAGAAATCTTCGCCAACGGTGCATTCCGCTTATCACCGACGGTCGAAGCGGCATTAATTGCGCACATGAAAAACGCCGAACTGTACAGCTCAACCCCGCCACCCGACGGCCTGACATTTAGCCCACCAATCACCTATCCACCACATGAACGCCGCGTCGAAATCACCATTGATCTGGGCTTAGGCCTTGGCGCTGCGACGGTGATCGGTACGGATCGTAGTCATGAATATATTAGTGAGAATGCGGATTATCGGAGTTAACGTTAGAAGTTCTATTTGCGCGTCCGGAAGTCCTATTTTCGTCCGGAAGTCCGGAGGTCCGGAAGTCCGGAAGTCCCGCCTGATCATATGTTGCTGGCATATACGGGAGTTTTCTGATTAGCTGCAGAAAGGCTGGTGCCAAATACTCTGTCTATTCTTCGTGGAATATATTGGCCCCAGCCTTTCTGCAGCCAAACCAACAACGTCCGTGGTGGATTAATAGTCGACCACGCGGGACTTCCGGACTTCCGGACTTCCGGACTGTACTCTCCGACGTAAACTCACTCCCTACGCAAACGATCAACATCCTGTTCATTAAGCGTCTGTGTATCCGTTTGGTCACTGACGATCACCACCGGATCGTCGTCGTTTTGTAATTGCTGTAAATTAATCAATGGCACTAAATGATCAGCACCATAACGACGAGCCCGGTCGCGTAGGGCTACGCCTAATGATTCCCAGGCGGTAATAACGGCGCGTAAACGATATTGTTCCACTGCGGCCATTAAATCACTGCCGGTCAGGCCATCATTTTCATTAAATAATGCGGTGAGACGTTCTAAATCGGTGACGGCAGTGGCTAATTGACCTTGGTGCTGTTGCTGTTGTTGCTCCTGCCGCCAGCGGTCGAGGGCAATGCGCACCTGCATTTGTTCGCCATCGTCCAATAACTCACGCAGCTCAGGGGTTATTTCATCACCACGCAAAACATGTTCGCGTTGCAGGTGTCCGACCACACGCCAACGGTTTCGGACACGTGGGTCAGACCGGACCACGGCAATTCGACGAGCAGCAACACGGAGGGCAATGGTGGCAGGCACGTGTTGCAGCGTGTCGGAGCTCTGCGGACGGCAAGCACTTGCCCTGGGCACCAAAGTTGCACAGCCTATGGCCCCCTTCCATTCCCCGATTTTGGAGCGCCTATGAACAATACCCCATCATCTCATTTTCCGTTATCCCGTCGTACGTTGTTGGCGGGTGCATTAGGTGGAGCTGCTGTGCTGAACAGCGGCTGCACAACTTCCACCCGCAGTGCCAGCCTAGGAGATGATCCGCAATGGCGCATCACCAATGGTCGCATTAATCAATCCGTTGTAAGTTGGTGTTTCAAACCCATGGAAACCGAAGAATTAGCTAAGGCGTGTGCCGCCATTGGATATAAATCAATTGAATTAGCAGATCCTAAATTTTGGCCCCTGCTGAAAAGCTTAGGCATGACCTGTGCCATTGCTGGCAGTCATGGTTTCGTCAAAGGTTTTAATCACTTCGAAAATCATGCGATGTGTATTCAAAAAGTCAGTGAGCGTATTGAACAAGCTGCCGCTTTTGGTTGCCCAAATGTTATTTGTTTTTCCGGCATGCGCGAAGGCATCAGCGATGAAGAGGGCATTAAAAATTGCGTCACTGGTATTAAACAAGTCATGAAATTAGCCGAAGAGAAAAAGGTAACCGTGTGCATGGAAGTGCTCAACAGTCGCGTGAATGAAAACATGAAGGGCCATCCCGACTATCAGGCAGACCGCATTGAATTTGCCGTCGAGATTTGCAAACAAGTTGGCAGCCCACGCATGAAAA
>CANETI010000054.1 GCA_947440715.1 Planctomycetota bacterium
CAGGGGTGACGCCGGCTAATAAATATTCGGCTCCTAGATTACTGGTCATAATGACGACCGTGTTTTTGAAATTAACTCGGCGTCCCTGACCATCCGTCAGGTGACCTTCATCCAGTACTTGCAGTAACGCATTAAATACCTGCGGGTGTGCTTTTTCTACTTCATCAAATAATACGACGGAATATGGGCGACGGCGAACGGCTTCGGTTAATTGACCACCTTCATCGTAGCCGACATAGCCTGGGGGCGCACCGATGAGCCGCGAGACGCTGTGACTTTCCATGTATTCCGACATATCGATACGAACGATATGTTTTTCATCGTCAAATAATTCAACCGCCAACGCTTTGGCTAATTCAGTTTTACCAACACCCGTGGGTCCTAGGAATAAAAAAGAACCAAGTGGTTGGTTCTGATCAGACAGGCCTGCGCGTGAACGCAGGACGGCTTCTGCAACCGCATCGACGGCCTCATTTTGCCCAACCACGCGTTCATGGAGCCGATCGCCGAGCTTAAGTAATCGTTCGCGGTCGCCTTCGGTGAGTCGATTGGCTGGGATTCCCGTCCAACGGCTTACGACCTCGGCAATAGCATCAGGACCAACCGATTCGCTGGACATGGTAGCTGTCGTGTCGTTGGCCATGGCGACTAATTTTTTCTCTAAATCGGGAATGACACCATAACGTAATTCTGCAACTTTGGCTAAATTGTAGGCGCGCTCTGACTGTTCCATCAGTAGTTTCGCCTCTTCAATTTGTTGGCGAATTTTACGCCGATCATCAACGCGCGATTTCTCCGACTGATGTCTGGTCGTCAGTAATGATAATTGTTCTTTCGCTTTAGATAATTCAACGCGCACTTTATCTAGGCGTTCTTTGCTGGCTTTATCTGATTCGCGTTTCAGGGCAGTCGCTTCGACTTCTAATTGTAACGTGCGACGATTAAGTTGATCAATCTCAGCTGGTGAAGAATCCAATTCAACACGGGCATTGGCACAGGCCTCGTCAACTAAATCAATGGCCTTGTCCGGGAGGAAACGGTCAGCGATATAGCGATCACTTAGTGTGGCCGCCGCGACCAGTGCGGCATCCGCAATACGAACGCCGTGATGGCTTTCATAGCGCTCGCGTAAACCTCGTAGAATGGAAATGGTATCTTCGACCGTGGGTTCTCCGACCAATACGGGCTGAAAACGTCGTTCAAAAGCGGCATCTTTTTCAACGTGTTTGCGATATTCGTCTAACGTGGTGGCGCCAATGCAGTGCAATTCACCGCGCGCTAACAGGGGCTTGAGCAAATTGGCAGCGTCCATAGCGCCATCAGATTTACCGGCTCCCATTAACGTGTGCATCTCATCAATGAATAAAATAATAGCGCCGTCAGATGATTTCACTTCATCAAGCACGGCTTTCAAGCGTTCTTCAAACTCGCCACGGAATTTTGCGCCAGCGACTAAGGAACCAAGATCGAGGGAGATTACGGTTTTATTTTTTAGGCCCTCAGGCACATCGCCTTTGACAATCCGATTTGCCAGGCCTTCGACGATGGCAGTTTTACCTACGCCTGGTTCACCGATCAGGACGGGATTATTTTTTGTGCGGCGTGAAAGCACGCGAATGACTCGGCGAATTTCTTCATCGCGACCAATGACCGGATCCAATTTTCCTTTTTTCGCATCCGCAACTAAATCGCGGCCATATTTAGCTAAAGCATCATACGTATTTTCAGCCTGATCGCTTTGTACCGTGCGACCTTTACGAACCTCATCAATGGCTTTCGCTAGATTACTTCGTCCAAAACCTTCTTGGTTTAAAATACCGCCGATTTTGCGATCGCTGGTGAGACCAATTAATAAATGTTCGATGGCCAGATGAGAATCGCCGCGAGCTTTTTGATCTTTTTGTCCGGCTTGGATGACTTTCATTAAATCACTACCAAAACCAATTTGGCTGGGCGTGGGTTGTTGTGTTGGCAAGGATGATAATTCGCGACGCAAGGCGGTTTCTATGGTGCGCGGATCAGCGTTGACTTTTTCCGCTAAACGTCGCGCGAGTCCACTGTCGTCGGCAAATAAAGCGACCGCCAAATGAACGGGCTCAACCTGAGCATTGTCATGGCTCGTCGCCTGTTCTTGCGCGCTCATCAGTGCGGCGCGGGATTTTTCAGTTAATGTATTGGGATCAAGCATGGCAGCCATTCCTTCGAAGTAGGCTCATGAGTTGAGCGCAAACGGACGAGCAGGTAATAGTGCAACACTAGCGCGACACATGCCAATCAATACGGCTAATAATCGGTTCAATTTGACCAGGTCACGGCGTGGAGCGGCGCACTGGAACCGGGCAGTCGGCAGACGTAATAAAATGGGTGTGGTTGAGATAGCACGCCGAATTGCGATGTCCGCCGCCACCGCGCGCATCAGCCAGGGTCGCACAATTAACGCTGCTCACATCGGATGAACGCAGGCTGTGCACCCAGCGTCCATTGCCCTTACGATAGACTAAAATAGCTAAATCGTAACCTAAGCCACCAGCATCAACGGGTGTACAAAT
Source organism: Planctomycetota bacterium (assembly GCA_947440715.1). GTDB lineage: Bacteria > Planctomycetota > UBA11346 > UBA11346 > UBA11346 > BOG-1363. The sequence continues at coordinate 2,550 of CANETI010000054.1, forward strand.
ATGATCGCCAATTTCATTTTGGTCTTGGTTGCAGGGTACAAATAACGCGCGTTTTTCGCTGAGGCCATAGGGGGCTTCAATAGCGATGCCGGTGGTAATGGCTTTGGCTACGCGCTCTGCCGTCGCGGCCAATAAGGGGCGACCAATGCGCTCCATTTCAGCGAGGTCGACATCCAAAATGCCGGCAAATTTATCTCCAGGAAACTTCGCGGATAGCCCTGCGGCAATCGCACGACTGTTAGGTAATTGCCACAACCACAAATCTTTGTCTTTAATATAATTAATGACTTCTGGTGGTTTTTGCTGTGGAAATAAGGTTTTCCACGTTAGTGACGTGCCACATTCCGTGACATCCAAGGTGCCCCAGCCTAATTGCTTATGCACCGGAATTTGGCTCGCATGGTGATCAAGCCAAATGACCGACGTGGCCTGGGCACGAATGGCGCGCATGTGTTCAATCGCTAAACCGAAATCAACAATGTAGACGATCCGATCCAAGACGGTTGGCGGAGTGACGCCATATTGCATGGATAAGAATTCGCAGTCGGGTTCTTTGCGTTGCACCACGGCCGCTGCACCATTGCCATCAAGACAATTTTTATGATAGATGCAAAATGGTCGAGGCATGGTTGCCATGGTTAATTAGCGAAGCAGTTGAGCAAGGGGTATTTGCGTTTGATTGGAGCCAGTCCGGAAGTGGGTGATCGATCGTTGTTGATGGGACGGGCGACGTACCTGTTGCTGCAAAATGCTGGGGCCAATATTGGACGAGAGTTTTTTCTGTCGCGGCGCAATTTTCGTTTGCACGTCATGTTGTTGCCGATCGCGCAAGACTTCCGGACTTCTGAAATATCCCGCAAGCCGACGACCGACCTGGCGGATAGCCTATAACTACCACTGGACGTTGTTTCCGAGTGACCAAAGATGGTCGGCCCGCACCAACCGTTTCTTCTTTCACCATGCATTTGGAGTGCCCATGCGTCGTTTCCTCGTTTCCGCCCTGGCTATTTGCTCGTTGGGTTCGCTCAACGCGGCTGACTACGCCATTCCAGCACCCATGGCGATGCCCGATGAAGGTGCCTATGCCGTGGCGGTGTTGCCTGATTTGCTAACGACGCTGAGTCGCGTTGAAGCCCTCATGGAACTTTTCACCCCTGGGCAAGTGAAGCCCGGCCAACTAAAAATGGGCTTGGGTGCGATGCTTGGTGATATGGACCTGGCCAATTTTGCTGGGAAACCAATTGTCGTCGTTGTTGGCCCTGGGGCTCCAACTCCGACCTTTGCCATTATCATTCCGGCAAAAAATCCACAGCTTTACCTCGATGCCGGGGTAAATTTTGGTATGTTATTGGGTAAAGCCGAAGGTGGTCTAGCGATTATGACGCAAACGCCAGATGGCGAAATTTTGGGTGAAAAAATTGCCAAGGTTTATCCGGCATTAACGCAATCATTACCCAAAGGCGATATTCGTTTATTGGTATCACCCGATAAATTGGTTGCTGCCTACGGTGGCATGTTGGGCATGATGGCGCAAATGGCAGCCGCGCAGGGTGGGCAGCCAGAAGCCGCTAAAATTTTAGGTTTAGAAGTTGCTGGGCTTATGGCCATGGCTGCTGATGTCGCGAGTGTGCAGATGGATTTCACGTTGGATCCAGCTGGTTCAGTTGGGGAAGAAATCACGGTTAATGCTAAGCCAGGCACGGCATTGGCAAAAGCGTTGGTGGCGCCAGCCCCAGCAAACGGTCAGCGTGCGGCTGCTCGCCTGAGTAATGAACCATCATTAATGGGCATGAGTGGACGCGTTAACTGGAACGCGTGGTCGCAATATATGAGTAAATTAATGGGTGACCTGAAAGCAAAACCAGAAGCCGCTGGAATTATCACGGATGAATTAATTAAAGCGACCGGCGATTGGGGCGCTGGTTTGTCGGGTGATTTTGCCTTTACCATGCGTAGTGTCGAAGGTGCTCCTTTGCCCTTTCAATGGGAAGGCCTTTATGCTTGTGCGGATGTGGCAAAAGCAGAAGCCTCAATTCTTAGCTTGGTCGGACAAATGTCGGGAGATTCAGCGCTCGGTAAATTATATAATGACATGGGCGTCACCATGGAATTTGCGAAGGCTGCGCGTACCAGCCCTTCTGGTGTGGCTGTCCATAAAATGAGCGCCAACATTGATCCTGCGAAAGTGCCACCAGAACAAGTAAACCAAATGAAAATGATGTCATCGTATGAATTGGCCGTGACCAAAGGCTGGGTCGTCATGGCACAGGAATCGGTTGCGTTGGACGCATTGATTGCCGGAACTGGTAAAGGCATGACCGTACAGGCCGATAAAACCTTGGGCACTGAACGCCAAGCTTACTTTGATCTTGATTTATTGGGCTTTATTAAAGCCGCGATGAAAATGGCCGGCACCGGCATGGAAGGGATGATTCCCGCCAGCAAACCCGGCAACGCCATGAGTGGCGCGATGACCAGTGGCGAGGGCAAGGCCCTGTTCGAATTACGAATTCCATTAGCGCCCTTCGCCGACATGGCCAAAGCCTTCGGCGGCGGCGGCGGTCGCGGTGGACGCGGCGGTGCGAACAAGGCACCACCACCAGATCAAAATCCAGCGTTCTGAGCTTGGATCACTCGGTAAAAGCATGAGGCGCCTGACGGCGCTTCGTGCTTTTTTGTTGCTGAATCTGCGGCAAGGATCAACCCTTTCGATTGACGATGATGCGAAGCGAGATGGTATGCGTCCGACTTATGCATCACCTCGTTCATTCATGGCTCATGATAATACTTTGCGCCTATGCGCTCCTGCTCACTGGATGTGCTGCGGATCGTGCGGCAAAGACGACATCGGTTAGTTCATGGCCTTATTTTGACGGGAATACTTGGCATACGTGCGTGCCAGCGACGCAGCAAATCTCAGTCGAACGTCGAATCGCTGGCACCGAACAGGTGATGACCGAAGTTATTATTATCCGTCAAGGTGCCTCATCCGCAGCCGAACTAGATGAGGTTGCTCGGCAAATGCGTGGGGCGCAGTCAGATATTAAACAGATATATGGCTATGTCATGATCGGTGACCAAACCGAGAAATTAACCCGACGTTTGCGTCCGCAAATTATTGTACATACCAAACCTAACGAGAATATTCATGGGTTGTGTGCACGGCACAAAGCGCGGTTAATTGAACCGTTGTCTTATAGTCCAAACTCCTACCTCGTGGAGCCAATGGACGTTGGTTTATTTACGGCAATGACGGTAGCAGAACATTTACAACAAGATCCCGCTGTGATTTATGCAGCACCGCAGATCGAGCAACAGCGAGCGCTCAAAAGCCGCTAATCTTTAAGGATTTAAACGTATGCTACGAATTTTGTTATGTTGTGTATGTTTCTTGGCGACGACTTATGGCGCAGAGCATTCGGTTTATTACTGGATCGGTGACGTGCGTATTGAGACCTCCATCTCGTTAGATGCGGTCGCTTGTGAGGTTTTGAATGAAGAAAAAAAAGAACAGTTGAAGCAACGTGGATTTTTGGGATTTAATCGCCATAAAGACTTTGAGGTTGTTGCGACGAGCAATGGGACCTCCCTGAAAGCATTGGCGGCGCAATTACAGCAGGCTGGCATAGAGCGAAATACTCGGGCGATATTATCAGGGCCAAAGGATCAAAATGCACGACTCTTATCGCGGCAAGTGGTTGTTGGATTAAAGCCAGACATTGATTTGTTAGCAGAGTTGGAAATACGGGGTGGCAAGCTGGCCTATAAAATACGGCATATCCCCAACGTCATTGTTATTGATGCTCTGGGTGATGATGTATTGGCAGCACTTACTCTGGCAAATACCTTACAAGAAAGTGGTCGAGTTCGTTATGCGATGCCACTCATTTTGGGCCAACGTAGTTTAAGGGGTGACCCAAGCGACCCGTTATTTACTCAGCAATGGCACCTAAAAAACACGGGTCCGAGCGGTGGACTTCAACCATCTACTGCGGTTGCCGGTAACGATATCAATGTTCGAAATGTCTGGGATTACACGGCAGGTACGGGACTTGGAACAGGTATCAATGTGGCCGTGGTTGACGAAGGAGTAGAACGAAATCACGAAGACTTAGTAGATAATGCGCGTTTTGATTTAGGGTTGAATTTTCAAGGTCCTCCGGGTAACGGATCTGATCCGACTCCAGCAAGTGGGTTTTCACATGGAACGAGTGTTGCAGGTTTAATCGCTGCTCGGGATAATAATAAGGGGGGTGTTGGTGTTGCGCCACGCGCTAAGATTATCGGTATTCGTTTATTGGGAGGTAATTCTTCTGATGCGATGGAAGCCCAATCAATGGTCTATCAATCAACCGATGCTGATGCGACTAAATTGGTACATGTCAGCAATAATTCATGGGGACCATCTGATGACGTAGTATATGTTGACCCATTTGATAATGTATATGATCTCTTACCGGATGCATATTTAAAACCGACGATGCGTGATGCTTTGATAACAGGTACGACCCAAGGTCGTCAGCAACGTGGTATTATTTATCTTTGGGCAGCTGGTAATGGTCGAGATAAATACAGCGACCCCGACCCCGACCTCGACCTCGACGGCGATAATTTAGCGTACGACGGGTATGCTAGTTCACGGTTTGTAATTGCGGTTGGAGCGACAACTTCAGATGGCACCCAGGCGAGTTATAGCGAAAATGGACCATCCTTATTTATAAATGCTACGGGCGGTGACTTTAATGGCGCCCAAAATGTCCCAGGGGATGAGGGGGTAGTGACTACGACAATGTCAAATGGCTATACATCGAAAGGCTCCGAATTTGTTGGTACCTCAATCTCAACTCCGATTGTTGCTGGGGTCGTGGCTTTGATGCTGGAGAAAAACCCATTATTAACATGGCGCGATGTGAAGCATGCGTTTGTGAGAACTGCGTTTAAGAATGATGCTGGTAATAGTGATTGGCAAACGAATGGCCGCGGTTTTCATCACAATGTACGTTATGGTTTCGGACGCGTCGATGCAGTAGCCGCCGTTAATATCGTCAATCCATCAACGTGGACGAATGCGCCGGCTTTGGTGGCACCGATTTCGATAAGTGAATCAGGATCATTTCCCATTCCTGATAATAACCCTGCCGGAATGACGCGAGCTTTAACGCCCTCAGGAATTCCGACTGATTTTAAAATTGAGCATGTGGAATTAACGGTATCGATGACGCATTCGTATCGTGGTGATGTTCGTTTCGAGTTAACTTCGCCAAGTAACAAGAAGAGCGTTTTTGAATCGCGACCAGTGGATCGGTTTGATCATTTATCAAACTGGGTTTTTACCAGTGTGGTGAACTGGGGTGAATCAGCCACTGGCCAATGGTCTTTGCAGGTCATTGATGAAGAATCCGGGGATATAGGAGCATTAACGAACTGGTCTTTAACCTTACATGGCTACGTACCGTATACGGCGCCAACATTATCGTCAGCGACGCCGAGTGGCATTATTACGGGATCAGGTGAAACGATGATAACGGTTTCCGGTACAGGATTTCGTGCCGGAGCGACCCGTTTTAATTGGACTAGTACGAGTGGTGATAATGCTGATTTAGCCGTCACCGTCGTGTCAGCTACGGAAGCGCAATTAACCGTGCCGGTTGGTTTTCTCTCACCATCAGCTATCGGGACGATTACTGCACGTAATCTTGGCTTCGATGGCGAAGCAACACTGACTTCAAACAGCCTGCCAATTTCGATAAGTGCTACGCCATCAATTACTTTTGTTACGACACCTAGTTCATCATATAACGAAGATACTCCGATTGGATTAACGGTGACCGCGAGCGACCCTGATGTTGGTGATGCATTAACCTTTACCGCCACGTCATCGAATCCATCACTTTTCACCAACGGTAATTTAGTATTTAGCGGTACGGGCAATACCCGTACGTTGACGTCAACACCCGTTCCAGACGCGATTGGCACGGCAATTATCACGATTACGGTATCCGATGGTGTGAGTTCGGATTCGGAAGCTGTGACTTTGCAGGTGATTAATGTAAACGATTCTCCAGTGGCATTGGGCGGACGTTTTCAAGTTCGTGCGAGCGCCTTGCTAACGGGTACCGTGACTGGGTACGATCCAGAAGGCAGTTCATTATCTTTCCTTAACGTAACTGATCCACCTGGCGGTGGAACCTTTTCCTTTAACACGACGAGTGGGCAATTTACTTTCACTCGAGTTCAAACTGGCATGACGAGTTTTACCTACACAGTTTTTGATGGCGTCACGGTTTCTGATCCCGCTGTTGCTTATATTACGGTAACAGGTGATCCGAATGGTATTCGTCCATTAATTGTGTCTGAGCCCAGTGATGAAGTCTTGGCGGTTGGGGAAGGATTTGTTTATAGCGTAATGCCGAGTTTCTCGCGCTACGCCGTTGCGCCGATTTCTTCAAATATTGCCTATTCATTAGTCGGAGCGCCAACAGACATGGCTATTTCATCGAGTGGTGTGGTGACGTGGACGGCCTCCGGAGTTAATCGCCATATTTCATTTGGCGTTCAAGTGCGAGATATTCTTACCGGAGCATTAGATACGCAGCAGATTATGCTGCGCATTGTGGCTGGCAGCGCATCGAACTAAGCAGAAAGAGATGATCATGAAAAATCTAATTTTATTGCTGGTGTTAGTAAGTGCGTTGATGATCGCCGTTAGTTGCGGTGGTGGCGGAGGCGGTGGCGGTGGTAGCAGTGGTGGTGGCACCACCGTTCCGGTGTCATATCGGGTATTGGATTTAAGTACCGGTGCAGTGACTGAATCAGTAACGTTACCAAATTTATCAGCCGCTTCTGTGACCACGAGTCAAATCGTTTTCCGTCGAATTCCAGCGGGTAGTTTTGTTATGGGATCGTCTGCCTCAAGTTTAGGATCACAGGCAGGTGAAACTCAAGCGACGGTCAGCGTGAGTGAATTTTGGCTCGCGGTTTTTGAATTATCTCAAGGTCATTGGTATTCGTTAACAGGTGATGGTCTTGATACGCCGTGGCGGAAAATTTCCCCAGCCAGTGTTACCGGTTCGCCAGCGACGTTAGCTTCCCGACCAGTTTTCGGCCTGACCTATGACGAATTAGCACTACGTATCGCCGCATGGAACACAGGAAAAACAGGCCAACTGAGTATTCCGAGCGAAGCACAATGGGAATACGCCTGTCGCGCCGGAACGACCAGCTTATTTAATTGGGGCGATAGTTTGGATCCAGCCGTAGCCGGACAATTTTCGGTGAGCCAAGACACCACCGTTGGAGTCACAGGCCCAGATGTAGTCGGAGGAAGTCGAATATCGAATGGCGTCAATTTATGGGATATGCACGGAAATGTGCGGGAGTGGGTGACCACATCTGGACAACCCGTTTTGCGCGGCGGCGCCTGGGGCGACAATTTATTGTTATCGCGTTCAGCGAATCGTATCTCTTCGGTTGATCGCGCATTTCGTCACGCATTAAGCGGCGCACGCTTGGTGTTAACGGCGCCTTAAAATAATTAGCTTAAACGCATTTTTGGTAAGCCGTCACGATTTGCTTTAACCAAACATCTTGGTCACCGCTCCAACGCTCAGTCGAAAATATTTCAACTTCATTAAATCCAGTGAAGCCAGATTTTTCTGCGGCGTTCCGTAAATGCGGAATATCAATACAGCCCTCGCCCATGAGTCCGCGGTCGTTGAGTAAATCGCGGGTATTCAGTCGCCAGTCGCAGACGTGAAAGCCGAATAACCAGCCACCGGCTCCGGCTTTGGCGATTTCCGCGTCGACGTTTTCATCAAACCAAATGTGATAAACATCGGCAGCGATGCCAATAAATGGACTGCCAATCGCTTCACAAATGGCA
>CANETI010000055.1 GCA_947440715.1 Planctomycetota bacterium
AGCAGGATTATGGCGCGTGTTATGGCCAGCAGGCGGGTTGATGGAGAGCGTGGTAAAAAATGGTTTACCCGCAGGATTGCCACCAACGGCGATTCAAGGGGGCCTGACGACCGCGCGTGAATTAGGACGTCGCGGTGAAAAATTAGAAAAAGTATTCCTCGCCGCCGCACCTAAAAAAGAAGTGGTTGAACAAGCCGATCGTCCTGCGGATTTAGCTGGATGGGTGGCGTTAGTACAAAAAGTTGGCGATCCTGCGCGTGGTGAATCACTTTATTTTAGCTCCAGTATGTCGTGCGTCCAATGTCACGCCATTGGAGGTTCAGGTGGTCAATTAGGGCCAGACATGAGTACCTTAGGCGCCAGCGCGCCACTCGATTATATTATTGAAAGCGTGCAAAATCCCGCCGCCAAAGTGAAAGAAGGTTATCACGCCGTTAGTTTTCGCCTGAAAGATGGCGGCATGGTGATGGGCATTCCGTATGGCGAAACAGAGCGCGATATCAAAATTCGTTTACCAGGTATCGAACAAACCGTCGCCAAAGACACCATCGTTGGCCGCGACACCATGGGCAGTTTAATGCCGCCTGGTTTATTAGAAATATTGCCAGTGATTGATCAGGCACATGTTTACGCCTTCTTAGGCGCCATCGGTAAACCAGGACCATTTGATGCCAGCGATGGCCGCGTCGCACGTCAAGTGTATGTCCAAGATCAGATGCCGAATGATAAAGTTGCAGAGCTTGTGGGTAAACCAACGGCGCTCAGTTTCGTCGACGGCCGCATTCTAGAACGTTCGTGGCGCGCTGCGCTCACCGCCATTCCTGGCGATGGTCCGCTCTACGCGATAGCCGTGCTTGATGTCGGTAATGCGGGACTATTAGAATTAGAAATCGAAGGCAGCGATCGCCCCTGGATCGACGGCATTCGCATGGACCCCAGTGAAAAAAGCCGCTCCATTAACGCTGGCCGTCACACCATCGGCGTGCGCATTAACCGTAATAGTTTGCCCAAAGTATTACGCATCCGCGCTAACATCGGCCGCTTCGCGGTGCCGTAATTGTTTGTCAAATAAATTGAGAGAGCAGAAATAACATTGCCAAAAGCGCCAACGGCGCGGCACGATATTAGCCTAGGGCAAATGAGCGCAGCGAATGCCGCCCTAGGAATATCGCCAGCATAGGTTGAGGGCTGAAGGCCCGACCTATTGTCATGTTGTGCGAGCAAACGAATGAAAATAGGTCGGGCCTTCAGCCCTTTATATGAATATTACATTGTTCCTAGGGCGTTGCCCTAGGCTTATATAGCTGCGCGCCGTTGGCGCTCAAGAAAATCAAATATTATTAGAGATTATGGGCACTTTAAGTAGCTAAAAAAATTAACGACTCATCAGTTGGTGCTGCTGGTAAGGCTTTGGTTCATTTTTTTTGTGTCGTGCTTTCCGGTTGATGTGAAAATTCGTGTAATTATTTCTTCTCCAACGACTTTTCTTTTGCAGCCTTTTCCTGTGCTTGTTGTTCCGTTTCTTCCATTGAGACCATAAATATATTTATAAGCCATAGGGCGCCAACGGTGGCATTTGCCCACATCAAGTACGTTCTGATGTAAATGTCGTTGATCTTCGTCGGTCCATCACCACTGATTCCCAATGCGATGATCGATACACAAAACATCACCACTAGAGAGAGCTGTACGGAAGAAAATTTATTTTTTAGCATAGGTGCCTAACATGGTATAAATAAGAATTACAGACCATCTATGCCTACCGTAAGGTGTCCAGTCACCCGCTAGCAACTACGGCAGGTGGTGTTTCGTGAGTGTTGCCCGATTCGCGATGCTCTATAGTTCGCATCACACATTTCGCACAACTTCGTGTCGGTTTATTCGCTAATTAAACCGCAGACCCAGCCGCAAATCCCGATGACCAGGCCCATTGGAAATTATATCCGCCGAGCCAGCCGGTGACGTCGACGACTTCGCCGATGAAAAATAATCCTGGGACGCGGCGGCTTTCCATGGTTTTTGAGGATAATTCGGCGGTGTCGACACCGCCGCGCATGACTTCGGCTTTCAGCCAGCCGCCGGTGTCGGTGGGATGTAATTCCCAGCGTTGGAGCACGTCGGTGGCGGCGGTGATGTCTGCGCGCGATAATTGTGCCACTTGCTTGGCTGCTAGTAGGGGCGGTAGACGAGCCTGGAGTAAACGTTTGGGTAAGAATTCTGCGAGATGATTGTCGAGTTGGGTTTTAACGCCACGGGTATTGGCTAATTCGTTTTCTAAATCATGGCCAGGTAATAAATCGACTGAGAGTGGGCGTCCTGGGCGCCAATACGATGACGCTTGTAACACACTGGGGCCGCTAATACCGCCATGGGTGAATAATAAATTTTCGCGAAATACCGGACCATCGGCTTTGACGTAAGCATCAACCGCAATGCCGGGTAAATCCAAGCGTTCATTCGCGGGCAATAACAGCGGTGCCAAGGCGGGTGCGGTTTCGACGAGCCCGTGGCCAAATTGTTTGGCGATACGTAAGCCAAAATCGGTCGCACCAATGGCGGGCACCGGCAAGCCGCCCGTCGCGATCACCACGCGGTCAGCAATAAGATCACCCTGAATGGTGGAAATGGCAAATCGATCTTCGTGAGCAACGGAGCTGACGCGAGTTCCCCAGCGTAATTCGACACCGGCATCACGGCAGGCATCCAATAATAAAGCCACGATCTGCTTAGCTGATTGAATACAGAATAATTGACCGTGGCGTCGTTCTTCGTAAGCAATGCCGCGTGCCTCAACCAAGGCGATGAAATCATCTGGCTTATATCCGGCAAAGGCGCTGCGGCAGAAATGGGGATTTTGTGATAAATAATTTTCTGGGCCAACGCGACGATTGGTAAAATTACAACGTCCGCCACCTGATATCAGGATTTTCCGCCCAGGCGTGGTCGCATGATCCAACAACACCACGCGCCGTCCACGTTGCGCCGCCGTAATGGCACAAAAAAGTCCGGCAGCCCCGCCGCCAATAATACACACGTCATAAGTCACGGCGGCACGCTGCTCATTCATCCGCCCAGCGCAAGCGGGTAGTTATTCCCAATAAATCTGGTTAAAATCAGACAGGGTTCAAGATGACTGGGTCATTTTGAAGAATTCACAGGAGGCGCGAAGACGCGGAGTTTAGAGGAGGCGAAAATAGGTTTATGGTCTATTTCCCTTGGGTTTCTTCTCATCTAGCCTCCGCGTCTAAGTGACCCGAACGGGTTACTGCGCCTCCTGTGAATGCCTTCGTGAATTTAAGGAGTCAAAATAATCAAGATTATCGCCGCAAATCCAAGGTGAACGGATGTTCGTAAACGGTGGCTTCTTCCTTCACGGTCATTGGGCATGGGGTGTGGCCGAATGGTTGGAAGCGATCGCCTCGGCGGGCTTCGGCGGAGAAGCTGTTCACTGGGGCGCTCTCATACGACAATCCGCCTGGGTGTGCGACGTGATACGTGCAGCCGCCGATGGAGCGTCCATTCCACGTATCAACGAGGTCGAAAATTAACGGTACGTGCGGCGCAATAGTTGGATGTAGACAGTTAGGAGGTTGCCAAGCGCGATAACGCACACCGGCGACAAATTCGCTATTAGTGCCTGTCGGATGCATTGGCAGTGCTCGTCCGTTGCAAGTTAACACATGCCGCGAACGCACCATGCCTTTGGCTTTTATTTGCACCCGTTCGAGTGACGAATCGACGTAGCGAACGGTGCCTCCTGGGCCTGGGTCTTCTCCTAGGACATGCCACGGTTCAATGGCTTGGCGTAATTCTAGCGCTACGTGATCATGGGTCACTTCGCCTAACAGCGGGAAACGGAATTCGTGATGCGGTGCAAACCATGCTGGATCGAAATCGTTACCACCTTTGACGAGATCAGATAACACATCAGTAAAATCACGTTTTACGAAATGCGGTAATAAAAACCGATCATGTAATTCAGTGCCCCAGCGAATGAGCGGTTGTTGATACGGGTTGCGCCAAAAATGGCTGATTAACCCGCGAATGAGTAATTGCTGGGCGCAACTCATACGCGCATGCGGTGGCATTTCGAAACCACGTAATTCTAAGATGCCGAGGCGTCCAGTAGAGGAATCGGGCGCATAGAGTTTGTCGATGGAGAACTCAGAGCGATGCGTATTGCCGGTGACATCGGTCAGTAAATTACGGAACAACCGATCAACTAACCACGGTGGAGTAGTTGTTTCACGGTTTAATTGTTGGAAGGCGATTTCTAGTTCGTAAACGGCATCGCTGCGAGCGTCGTCCACTCGTGGCGCTTGTGAGGTTGGTCCGATAAACATGCCGCTGAATAAATAAGACAGGGAAGGATGATTATTCCAGTAACCGACCAAACTGCGCAGCAGATCCGGACGTCGTAAAAAAGGACTGTCGACCGGTTTAATACCACCAACGGTTATATGATTTCCACCACCAGTGCCAACGTGACGCCCATCGACCATGAATTTTTGACTGTCCAGGCGGCAGGAATGGGCTTCTTCATAAACCCCAGTGGTAATATCAACGGAATCACGCCATGAGGTTGACGGGTGAATATTGACTTCAATGACCCCAGGATCTGGGGTCACTTTTAACACTTGCAAGCGGGTATCGTGCGGTGGTTGATAACCTTCGAGAATAACCGGAAACCCAGTTGCGCGAGCCGCGTCTTCGATGGCAGCCAATAATTCGACATAATCGTCTAAGACTTCCATCGGGGGCATGAACACATGTAAACGGCCAGCGCGTGGTTCGATGCACAGGGTAGTGCGGATAATTGCCGTCGCTGATTCTTGCGGTTTTATTTGAATCGCAGGAGGAGCTGCGCGCTTATTTTGTTTGTTCGCAGCAATGAATGCTAAATCATGGGGACTCAGCGCGCGATCGCGGACTAATTTTTGTAGTTGTGAGGTCGATGGTAATGGCGATAACGGAATATTCGGATCGCGTGGCTCGACGATCGGGTAATCTTCCGGTTTTACCCAGGGCAACGTATCCATCGGCAAGCGATAGCCCATCGGCGAGTCGCCAGGAATTAATAATAAGGAACCCGTACGCACTGGCCAAGTGCTGCTCTTCCAGCTTAAGCCATCGCGTTTAATTGGTAGTATATAGCCAATCACACGATTTAGCCCTTGGTCAAATATTCGGGCGAGGCGTTCGCGTTCTTGGGGATCTTTTAAATTCGATTTGAGAGGATCGACATTGACGGGTAAACGTCGTTCGCGCGCCAAATAATGCCACGTATCTTCGTAGGCTGGTTGGGCAAAGTGTGGATTTAATCCCAACCGTAAGGTAATTTCATTGGCTAATTTTGAAGCATCTTTGTCATCATGTTTATAGGAGGTGGCGAAACTTCCAATTAATGACTGATCATGCCACAGCGGTTCGCCATCAGCACGCCAAAAACAGCCTAAAGCCCAGCGTGGTAATTGTTCGCCTGGATACCATTTGCCTTGGCCGTAATGAAGTAATCCAAAGGGCGAAAAGCGGGCGTGGAGTCGTCGAATCAGACGTTCGGCATAAATGCGTTTAGTTGGACCATCGGCGGCGATATTCCATTCGGCTGCATCTGGATCATCAATGGCAATAAAGGTTGGTTCACCACCCATGCTCATCCGCACATCGTCAGCTTTAAGCTTTTTGTCGAGTTGATCGCCCAGCTGCTGAATCGCTGTCCATTGCTCTTCGCTGTAGGGTTTGGTGACCCGTGGATCTTCGCGTACGCGCTGTACATCCATGGAGAAATCAAAGGTGGTTTCGCATTTTTCCACTCCCCCAGTGACGGCTGCAGCACTTCCAGGTTCGGGGGTTGAGGCTAACGGAATATGTCCTTCGCCGGTGAATAAGCCCGAAGTGGGATCAAGTCCAACCCAGCCCGCACCCGGCAAATAAACTTCGGTCCAGGCATGTAAATCGGTAAAGTCCGCACTCGCGCCGCTTGGCCCGTCGAGTGATTTCACATCGGCAACTAATTGAATCAGATAGCCAGAGGTAAAACGCGCCGCTAATCCGAGTTTCCGCAGAATTTGGACCAATAACCAAGCGCTGTCACGACATGAGCCACTGCGTTCTGTCAAAGTTTCTTCAGGAGTTTGTACGCCTGGTTTCATGCGGATGACATAACGAATGTCGTTCGCTAGCTGGCGATTAACATCAATGAGAAAATCAATTGAACGCCGTTTCTTACAATCAATGGTTTTTAAGTAGGCGGTTAATAACGGTTCTGCTGGCAGACATTCTAAATAAGGCTCTAATTCTTTGCTCAGTGTTTGGTCGTAAGTAAATGGGAAGTCATGTGCTTCGGGCTCAAGAAAAAAGGCAAACGGATTAATCACCGTCATGTCCGCGACTAGGTCAACCGTTACTGAAAAGTGTTTAACTTTTTTCTCAAAAACCACGCGTGCTTGGAAATTACCTTGTGGGTCTTGTTGCCAATTAATGAAATGTGGCTGCGGTTCAATTTTGAGCGAATAACTATGAATCGGCGTGCGGCAATGTGGCGCTGGGCGTAGGCGAATCACCTGTGGGGAAAGCGTGACTAAGCGGTCATAATTATAGCGCGTGTGATGATGAAGGGCGACGCGAAGAGTCATGGGTATCCAATGCTTAAAATGAAGTGCGAAGTCAGAGCATAATCAAAAGATTAAATAGAGTAGTCTAAAAAGCCGGGAATAAAAAAGGGGGATTGAGGTGTTGAAGTAGTAGACGGGAACAAGTGGTTTGTGACAACAGCTGCATCGTGCAGCATTAGATGTTTCCCGTAATTATGAGTGGATAAACACAGGTAAAAACATCATTCCGCACTTTTCTGAGCATGTCCGGCGCGACCATATTTAGTGAAATATCGTTCTAATATTTTTTTGACGACACCGGAAGTCGCTTGTCCCCCAGAGGTTCCGCTATGAATAAACACGGCAAAGGCGACGGTGGGGTTATTAGCAGGCGCATAACCAACCATCCACGCATGATCGGGGGTGCGGCCAGCTTCGCGTGAAGCAGGGCTGCCCCATTCTGCCGTACCAGTTTTTGCTGCGACTTTAATTCCCGCTGCTGGGCCTTCGAGCACTAATAATTTTGCGGTGGCTCCTTGGAGATTAGCGGTGACGTCCTCCATTCCGCGTCGTAGTTCATCTAAGTGACTTTTGCGAATATGCAGATCGGTGACGACCGGCTGATTTGCTGGTTTAACTAAATAAGGTTGTACCACCCGTCCGCCATTGGCCACAGTTGCGCCAAGACAGGCAATTTGCAGTGGTGATGCGGTCAGGAATTGGCCAATGCCTAAACGCCAATCATCACTGGGTAACCATTTTGGTTCTTTGGGGCGAAGTGCTGCCAGCGTCGATGGGCGGGGCAAAATTCCTGGGCGTTGATCAGCAACGTCCAAGCTATTAATGCGTCCAAGCCCTAATTGACTGGCAATTTGAGCTAAGCGCTCTCCCTTCAAACGTTGGGCAATCGTGGCAAAATAGACATTGGATGACACGCGAATGGCATGTGGTAAATCATAGGAGCCAGGTGGTGCATGGTCGCGCAGAACTTTTTGGCCACGCACCATAGCCATATAGCCATTGGAATTAATTTCTTCACCTGGCGAGAGTACGCCAAATTCAAGTCCCGCTAATGCGGTGCAAAGTTTCATGGCCGATCCAGGCGGCTGGTCAGGCATCGTGGCATAATTGAGTAAAGGATCGCCAGCGGCTTTCATTAATTCGTCGTAGTTAGTGCGTAATTCATCAATTTTGTATCCAGGCGTGCTGGCCAGCGCAATTATTGCCCCGGTATGACAATCAATTAAAGCTAACCCGGCTCGTCCTTTGCCAACCTTTTGAGCTTTTTTCATTCCGTCCGTGGGAATGCCAAGTGCACCCGCTAAATCAATCCAATTGGTTAAACTGTCTTCTGCCAGCGTTTGTAATTCCATGTCTAATTCAGTCGTCACATCAATTCCAGGTAATGGCGGGTCATCGCGCAATACACGTGGACCATCAGGAGTGCGTACGCGTACAAGGGCGCCTGGTGCACCGCGCAGCATGGCATCGTAGGTTTTCTCTAATCCCGTGGTGCCTTGCCAGGTGATTTCGCCCGGATCTTCTGGATCTTCGCCTCGGCGAATCATGCCAATTAAATGGCTCGCTGATCCTGGGAAGGGATATTCGCGTCCCAAGTCAACTTGCAGGCCAACGCCAGGCAAAATGGCAGCGCTGCCTTCATACTGTTTGGCGAGATCTGCGGGAGGTATGGATCCAATGCCCGCCAAACGTACGGCAATGGAGTGTGGTACATTTTCAATGAGTGGGATTAAATCTAATCGAGTTTGTCCGGCCCAGGCGCGGTCGGCAAGCGTACGTGCATGATTCAGCGCGAGTTCAACGTCGAGACGGTTAATGGGGTGTCCTAAAGCGGTTAATTGTTGCGACAGCCCAGCGCACAACCGATCATATTTTTCTAAGTCAAAGACGAGGTGACGAAATTTAAATTCGCGCTCACAAGTAATGACTCGTTGGCGTTCGGCGTGTTCGGTAATTAATCTGCCGATCAGATGCGGATCGACGGAAAAAGTGGCGGCAATACGGCGTTGAATGTGAGTAAATAATCCTTCTGCGTCTGGAGGATCACCTTGCACTAATAAAATACGTTCGCGCAAACCAGGAACGCCAGTTATGGGTAATTCGTGCATGCCGACTTTATCGGGCAATAACGGAGCAATACTTTCAGCGCGCGCGGCAGGAGCAAAATAATAAGCCGTTTGTGGGGCCGGTTCGCGCACGGCAGAGAGTGCGCGGTCCAGTCGATCATGAATTAATTGTGGTGTTTCTCCTAACAAACTGGAGAGAACCATTTCCGCCTGTTCGCGTCGCTCGGGATCAATTAAGCGCACTCGTTGTTGATAGGGAGAGCCATCTTCCAACAACAATGAAAAAACGAACGGCGGTAAAAATGGTTCAAGAACGGGTGCTAATTTCCCGTGCCCATTGGTTTGCGGAGTACTGAAATCAGAATCAAGGATTGCCATTGCCCCGATGAATTCACGTTCAGTAATAATCTGCATGGGCTGTCCCCAACGCAGGCTGATTTCTCGCTCCAAAGCAATGCGAGGATCTTCCACCACTAAATCACTGGCAACTAAGGCGGCGACCTCTCCATCTTGTTGGCCACCAGTTGGCGCTAATGCCCGACGCGAAACCGTGACTAAGCGTAAATCCGCCGTGCGTTCACGACTGCCTCGTCGGGCGGCAACGCCAGGGTGATTAAATAATTCTTTGGTTAATACATCTCGTACAGCAATAGGTGGCTGTCGTAAACGAATTGCTAAGTCTGCGACGAGTGCATCGAGTTGTTGTTCGCCGAGTCGCCAAATTGGCAAGTCACGACGTGCGCGACCTCCTAATTCGACGTCCGCTAAGACCACGCCCAGATGATAGATGGCTTGATTGTCGACGATGGCGGTGCCGTTGCGGTCTAATATTCGCCCACGTCGTGGAGGTATGACTTCATGAACTAAACGAGATTGATCGACGGCTTGCGCTAAACGCTCGCCTTGCACCAACTGCAAATCCATTAAGCGCACCCAAAAGGTGCCCATCACCAGCACGAACAGCACAGCCAATAGCCAAATGCGGTCGGTCATGGGCGGGAAGTATGCTGTGCTTGTGCGACGATCCTAGCGGGCTTCAGCCTCCGGATGGTGTCGTGGTCCTAGGATCGGCCCGCCAGATCCTGCTAATAAAACCTGCGTCGCATCTGCTGATGAGACAATCACCGCAGCATATCAGGATAAAGTGTTGGCGGATGACCGGATCGCTACAGGCTGCGGCCTATGAATAATCCGACCACCATCGACGGTGATAAACTGTACGCCAAAATTGCTTGGCGCATCATTCCGTTCCTCTTCATTCTTTATATTGCGGCCTACCTAGATCGGGCAAACGTTGGATTTGCCAAGACGATGTTTCAGAAAGATCTGAATCTGAGCGATGAAGCATTTGCTTTTGGTTATAGCCTGTTCTTCATTGGTTATTTTCTCTTTGAAGTACCGAGCAACCTGATTCTGCAAAAGGTCGGTGCCCGACTGTGGATCGCGCGTATTATGTTGAGCTGGGGCGTGGTCTCGTGTTCGTTTATGTTTATGTGGAACGAAACTAGTTTCTATGTGCTGCGCTTCCTGCTCGGTGTTACCGAAGCGGGTTTTTTTCCTGGGATGATCTTATACCTAAGTTATTGGTTTCCGGTACGTTTGCGCGCTCGTATGGTATCACGCTTCATGGCGGCGATCCCCATTGCATTTATTATTGGCGGGCCGATGTCTGGGCT